>NZ_JBNNWE010000059.1:0-38048 GCF_050280905.1 Pseudomonas sp. NPDC086278 | reverse complement strand
CGCTGGCTCGCCAGCACAAGCTTCACCACCTATCAGCACACGAACAACAGGTAGCCCCATGAATTTCCAACTGACCCAAGAACAAGAAATGTTGGTGGACGCGGTACGCAGTTTCGTCGCCAAGGAGCTGCTGCCCCATGAGGAAGAGGTCGACCGCGCCGACGAAGTCTCCCCGGAGTTGGCCGCACAGATTCGCAGCAAGGCCATCGCGGCCGGTTTCTATGCCTTCAACATGCCGGAAGAAGTGGGCGGTGGCGGTCTGGATTACCTGTCTCAGGCGCTGATCGAGCGCGAGCTGTCCAAGGTCTCCTGGGCGCTGCACGTGTTTGTCGCACGGCCGTCGAAAATCCTCATGGCTTGCACCGGCGATCAAATCAACGACTACCTGTTGCCGTGCATTCAGGGCAAGAAAATCGATTGCTTCGCGCTGACCGAGCCGGGCGCCGGTTCCGACGCCAACGCGATCAAGACCCGCGCCGTGCGTGATGGCGATGACTTTGTGCTCAACGGCAGCAAGCACTTCATCAGCCACGCCGGGCACGCCGACTTCGCCATCGTTTTCGCGGTTACCGACACCTACGAACACAACGGCCGCAAGCGCAATGCCGTGACCTCATTCCTGGTTGATCGCGACACCCCGGGCATGACCATCCGCCGTGGTCCGAAGTGCGTGAGCAACCGGGGTTACCACACCTTCGAAATGTTCTTCGACGACTGCCGCGTGCCGGCCAGTAAAGTGCTGGGTGAAGTCGGCAAGGGTTGGGAAGTGGCCAACGCCTGGCTCACCGCCGGGCGGGTGATGGTTGCCGCCAACTGCGTCGGTCAGGCGCAACGCGCGCTCGACGTTTCGCTGCAATGGGCGGCGGATCGCAAGCAATTCGGCCAGCCGATCGGCACCTATCAGGGCATCTCGTTCAAGCTCGCGGACATGGTCACGCAGATCCGCGCCGCCGAACTGCTGACCCTGCACACGGCCTGGAAAATGGACCAGGGCAGCATGACCGATGGCGAGGCCGGCATGGCCAAGTTGTTTGCCAGTGAAGTGCTCGGCAAGGTCGCCGATGAGGCGGTGCAGATTTTCGGCGGCATGGGCCTGATGGACGAATGCCCGGTGGAACGCATCTGGCGTAACGCGCGGATCGAACGTGTCTGGGAAGGCACCTCGGAGATCCAGCGTCACATCATTTCCCGCGAATTGCTGCGGCCGCTGTTGCGCTGATCGACCCGGAGAATAGCTATGTCGCAAACGATTCGTGACAACCTCAAACGCCTGCTCGCACCGCGCCATCTGGCGTTTGTCGGTGGCCGCAGCATGGCTCGCGCGCTCAAGCGTTGTGCCGAAGGCGGCTACCAGGGCGAAATGTGGCTGGTCAATCCGCAGCACGACAGCCTCGAAGGCGTGCCGTGCGTGCGCAGCATCGCCGAGCTGCCGTGTGGTCCGGACGCGGTGTTCATCGCGACCAACCGCGAACTGACCCTGACCTGCGTGACCGAACTGGCCGCCAAAGGCGCGGGCGGGGCGATTTGCTACGCCTCCGGCTTCGCCGAAACCGGCGAAGAAGGCCAGGCCTTGCAACAACAGTTGCTCATCGCCGCCGGCCAAATGGCGTTGCTCGGTCCTAACTGCTACGGCTTGCTCGACTACCTGCACAGCTCCGCGCTCTGGCCCGTCGCCCATGGCGGCAAACCGGTGGAGAAGGGCGTCGCGGTGCTGACCCAGAGCGGCAACTTCGCCTACAACGTGTCGATGAGCGACCGCTCGCTGCCGATTGCCTACATGGCCTCGGTCGGCAATCAGGCGCAACTGGGCGTTGCCGAATTGATGGACGTGTTGCTCGACGAGCCCCGCGTCACCGCCATCGGTTTGCACCTCGAAGGCCTGAAAAACGTGCCGGGTTTCGCCCGCGCCGCCCACAAGGCGCTAGAAAAGGGCATCCCGATCATCGCCCTGAAAACCGGCGTGTCGCAGATCGGTGCCGAGCTGGCGCTCAGTCACACCAGTTCGCTGTCGGGCTCCGATGCGCTGTACGACAGTTTGTTCGACCGCCTCGGCGTGATCCGCGTCAGTGGCCCGGTGAGTTTTGTCGAAACCTTGAAAGCGGCGGCCTGCGGCACGCTGCCAGCGGGCAACAGCCTGATCGCGTTGGCCTGCTCGGGCGGCGACGCCGGGTTGATCGCCGACTACGCCGAACGCAACGACTTGAGCTTGCCGAAACTCGACGACAGTCAGCGTGAAGAGCTGGCGCAAGTGCTGCCGAGCTACGCCAACCTGGTCAATCCGCTGGATTTCACCACGGCCATCTGGGGTGACGGCGAAGCCTTGAACCGCATGCTCGACAGCGCCCTGCGCACCGAAGCCGATGCGGCGATGCTGGTGCTCGATTACCCGGCTGAGTTCACCGGCGAGCGCAAGGAATGCGACCTGCTGCTGGAGCTGTTTTGTGCCGCGCTGGTGCGCCACGGCAAGACCGGTTTCGTCACGTCAGCCTTCCCTGAATTGTTGCCGCCGCATGCGCGCGAACGTCTGCATGCGCAAGGCGTGGCTGCGTTGCAAGGGGTGGAGGACGGCTTGGCCGCGTGGGGTCGGATTGCCGGTTACCAACGCAATCGTCAAGCGTTGCTGGCGCTCGGTGAATCGGCGCTGGTGCCGCACTGCCCGCAAGCGTTGGCAGGCGAAGGTCGTTTGCTCAACGAGTGGGATTCGAAAAAAGCCTTGCGCGCTTTTGGCCTGCCGACGCCCAACGGCGTATTGAGTACGCCGGACCGTGCGCTGGCGGATGCCAACGCCTTGGGCTACCCGCTGGTGCTGAAAGCGGTCAGTGCGCAACTGCCACACAAAACCGAGGCCGGCGCCGTCGCGCTGAACCTCAAGGACGCCGCATCGCTGACCGCCGCGCTGGAAAAAATGCGCGCGAGCATTGCCGATTACGCGCCGCAGGTGCCGTTCGATCAGGTGCTACTGGAGCCGATGGCCAAGCCGCCGCTGGCTGAGCTGATCGTCGGCATCAAGCGTGAAAACGACTTTGGCCTGGCCTTGGTCATCGGTGCCGGCGGGATTCTGGTGGAACTGCTCAAGGACAGTCGCAGCCTGCTGCTGCCGACCACTGACGGTGCCATCCGCAAGGCGTTGCTGAGCCTGCGCAGTGCGGCGTTGCTGCAAGGTTTTCGCGGTCGTGACGCGGCGGACCTGGACGCACTGGTTGTCGCGATTCGCGCGGTGGCCGAATACGCCTGCGAGAACGCCGAACAACTGCTGGAACTCGATGTGAACCCATTGTTGGTCGGTGCCGATGGCACGACCGCGGTCGATGCGTTGATTCGCCTTGGCCATGAGTGAGGAAATGACTATGCAAAGCACAACGTTGACCGGCGGCCAGGCCCTGGTGCGTCTTCTCGCCAACTACGGCGTCGATACCGTGTTCGGTATTCCCGGCGTGCACACGCTGGAGTTGTATCGCGGCCTGCCCGGTAGCGGCATTCGCCACGTCCTCACCCGCCACGAGCAAGGCGCCAGTTTCATGGCCGACGGTTATGCGCGAGTCAGCGGCAAACCGGGCGTGTGCTTCATCATCACCGGTCCGGGCGTGACCAACGCCGCGACCGGCATTGGCCAGGCCTACGCCGACTCGATTCCGATGCTGGTGATTTCCAGCGTCAACCACACCGCCAGCCTCGGCAAAGGCTGGGGTTGCCTGCACGAAACCCAGGACCAGCGCGCCATGACCGCGCCGATCACCGCGTTTTCGGCGGTCGCCCTGAGCGCCGAAGACTTGCCTGAGCTGATCGCCCGCGCCTACGCCGTTTTCGACAGCGAGCGGCCGCGCCCGGTGCACATTTCGGTGCCGCTGGACGTGTTGTCCGCCAAAGTGGCTCGCGACTGGAGCAACGACGTGGTGCGGCGCCCGGGTCGTGGCGCCGCGTCCAGCACCGCGCTGGACGCAGCCGTCGCCAAATTGCAAAACGCCAAGCGGCCGATGATCATCGCCGGCGGCGGTGCGTTGAATGCGCAGCAAGCCTTGCAAGAACTCAGTACACGCCTGGCCGCGCCGCTGTTCACCAGTGTCGCCGGCAAAGGTTTGTTGGCACCGGATGCGCCGCTGAACGCCGGTTCGACCTTATGCGTTGAACCCGGTTGGCAGTTGATCGGCGAGGCCGACGTGGTGCTGGCGGTCGGCACCGAAATGGCCGATACCGACTTCTGGCGCGAACGCCTGCCCTTGAACGCCGAATTGCTGCGCGTCGACATTGACCCGCGCAAGTTCAATGACTTCTACCCGTGCGCGGTGGCCTTGCACGGCGACGCGCAGCAAACACTGGCCGGGTTGCTGGAACGTCTGCCAATCACCGCGCGGGATGCCGGCGCCGCGATCACTGCGGTGGCGAAACTGCGCGACGCGGTGAAAGCCAGTCACGGCCCGTTGCAGGCCATCCACCAGTCGATTCTCGAACGCATCGCCGCCGAACTGCCGGCCGATGCATTCATTAGCACCGACATGACCCAACTGGCTTACACCGGCAACTACGTCTTCAACAGCCTGGCCCCGCGCAGCTGGTTGCACCCGACTGGCTACGGCACGTTGGGTTACGGCTTGCCGGCGGGCATCGGCGCCAAGTTCGGCGCGCCGAAACGGCCGGGGCTGGTATTGGTCGGCGACGGTGGTTTCCTCTACACCGCGCAGGAACTGGCGACGGCGGTCGAGGAACTGGACAGCCCGCTGGTGGTGTTGCTGTGGAACAACGACGCGCTGGGGCAGATTCGCGACGACATGCTCGGCCTCGACATCGAACCGATTGGCGTACTGCCGCGCAACCCGGATTTCGCCGCCCTTGGCCGCGCGTTCGGCTGCACCGTGACCCAGCCGCAAAGCCTCGCCGAGTTGCAAACCGATTTGCGCCATGGCTTCAAGCGCAACGGCGTGACCCTGATCGAACTCAAGCATGCGTGCGCGCAATGATTCTCTATTTCTGCCAGGGGTATCGCCATGCGCTTTTCCGATCTGACGCAACGTATTGCCGGTGACGGCGCTGCCGCGTGGGACATTCATTACCGCGCGCTGGCATTGCAGGAGCAGGGTGAAGACATTCTGCTGCTGTCGGTCGGCGACCCGGATTTCGACACGCCGGCGCCGATTGTGCAGGCCGCCATCGACAGTTTGTTGAGCGGCAACACCCACTACGCCGATGTGCGCGGCAAGCGCGCATTGCGCGAAAGTATCGCCCGGCATTATGGGCAACGCAGCGGCCAGCAAGTCTCGGCGGATCAAGTCACCGTGCTGGCGGGCGCGCAGTGTGCGTTGTTCTGCGTCGCGCAATGCGTGCTCAACCCCGGCGATGAAGTGATCGTCGCCGAGCCGATGTACGTGACCTATGAAGCGGTGTTCGGCGCGTGCGGCGCGGTGGTGATTCCGGTACCGGTACGCCCCGAAAACGGTTTTCGGGTGCGGCCTGAAGACGTCGCCGCGCGCATTACCCCGCGCACCCGTGCACTGGCACTGAACAGCCCGCACAACCCGTCGGGCGCCAGTTTGCCCCGTGAAACCTGGTTGGCGTTGTCCGAGCTGTGCATCGCCAACGACCTGTGGCTGATTTCCGATGAGGTCTACAGCGAGCTGCTGTTCGACGGCGAGCACGTCAGCCCGGCGAGTCTACCGGGCATGGCCGAGCGCACCGCAACGCTCAACAGCCTGTCGAAATCCCACGCCATGACCGGCTGGCGAATCGGCTGGTCGATTGCGCCGCCGGCCTTGGCCACGCACTTGGAAAACCTCGCGTTGTGCATGCTCTACGGCTTACCGGACTTTGTGCAGGACGCGGCGGTTGTCGCGCTGCAAAGCCACTTGCCGGAGCTGGAAGCAATGCGCGAAGCGTATCGCCAGCGCCGCGATCTGGTCTGCGAATGCCTGGCCGATTGCCCTGGCGTGCGCGCCTTGAAACCCGATGGCGGGATGTTCGTGATGGTCGATATCCGCGACACCGGGCTCAGCGCCCAGGCCTTCGCCGACCGCTTGCTCGACCACCACGGTGTGTCGGTGCTGGCCGGCGAGGCGTTCGGCCCGAGCGCCGCCGGGCATATCCGTTTGGGCTTGGTGTTGGGGGCGGCGCCGTTGCGCGACGCCTGCCAGCGCATCACCCGTTGCGCCACTGAATTGTTGGAGTCCCAGGTCTATGCATAACTACAAAACGCTGTTCATTGATGGCCGCTGGCAAACACCGTCGGGACCAGGCATTGCCGAGGTCATTAACCCGGCCACTGAAGAAATTGCCGGCTCCGTGCCACTGGGCGACGAGCGCGATGTCGATAACGCGGTGGCCGCTGCGCGCCGGGCCTTCGCTTCATGGTCGCGCACACCGTCCAGCGTACGCGCCGGGTACATTCAAGCGCTCGCCG
The DNA here is from genome assembly GCF_050280905.1 of Pseudomonas sp. NPDC086278. NCBI lineage: Bacteria > Pseudomonadati > Pseudomonadota > Gammaproteobacteria > Pseudomonadales > Pseudomonadaceae > Pseudomonas > Pseudomonas sp. NPDC086278. The sequence goes on along the minus strand of NZ_JBNNWE010000059.1, from coordinate 31,660 downwards.
ACCAATTGCGTACGCGCGCTGACGAAATGGCGGATGTGATCACCGCCGAACTGGGGATGCCGGTGCAATGGTGTCGCTCGGTGCAAGTCGACGGGCCGCTGGTCGGCCTGGAGCAATACGTCGAACTCGCGGGCCTGATGGACGAAGTGCGCGAGGTCGGCAATTCGCTGGTGATTCGCGAAGCGGTGGGCGTGTGCGCGTTCATCAACCCGTGGAATTACCCGCTGCATCAACTGATCGGCAAGCTTGCCCCGGCGCTGGCCGCTGGTTGCACGGTGGTGGTCAAACCGAGTCAGGACACCCCGCTGCACGCCTTTTTGCTGGCGCAGATGATCGAGGCTATCGGCTTGCCGGCCGGCGTGTTCAACCTGGTCAGCGGGCCGGGTTCCAAGGTCGGCGAAGCGCTGGCCAAACACCCGGACGTGGACATGGTTTCGTTCACTGGCTCGACCGGCGCCGGGGTGCGCGTGGCGCAAGCGGCGGCACCGTCGGTGAAGCGTGTGTGCCTGGAACTGGGCGGCAAGTCGGCGCTGCTGATTGCCGAGGACGCCGACCTGGAAGCCGCCGTGCGCTACGGCGTGCAGGACGTGATGATCAACTCCGGCCAGACCTGCACCGCGCTGACCCGCATGTTGCTGCCCGCCAGCCGTTACGCCGAGGCGGTGGAACTGGCGATTGCCGAAACGGCAAGCCTGCGCATGGGCGATCCGCTGGACCCGCAAAGCTTCCTCGGGCCGATGTGTTCGGCGGCGCAACGACGCACCGTGCTCGACTACATCAAGGTCGGCCAGCAAGAAGGCGCGCGTTTGGTGTATGGCGGCGACACGTCTGAGGAATTCGAGCGGGGTTTCTACGTCAGCCCGACCTTGTTCGCCGACGTCGACAACAGCATGCGCATCGCCCAGGAAGAAATCTTCGGCCCGGTGCTGTGCCTGATTCCTTACACCGATGAAGCGCAGGCGATCCAGATCGCCAACGACTCACCGTTCGGCTTGTCCAGCGGCGTGTGGGCCGGCAGCACCGAACGCGCCCTGGAACTGGGTCGCCAGTTGCGCGCGGGGCAGTGTTTCCTCAACGGCGCGGCGTTCAATTACCAGGCGCCGTTCGGTGGCTATAAACAGTCGGGTAATGGCCGGGAGTGGGGGGAAGAAGGGCTCAACGAGTTCGTTGAAGTGAAGGCGATTCAGGTGTGACCGCGAGCGCTTCAACTGTTTGTCGCACCGGGCCATGGCCCGGTGCCTTGCGTGGTTTCAAACCGGTAATTCATTACTTACTCTGCTTTTGATCAGGGGCAATGCAATGAGCGATAACAAAAACAACATTACTCAAGCGAACCATGAACTCAGTTTTCCTCGCAGAGACTTCCTGCGGTACAGCGCCACGGCTGCTGCCGTCGCCGGGGCTTTTTCGCTGGGCTTGCCATTCGGTGCCTCCGCTCAGGAAGCGACACCAAAACCGGGCGGCGTGCTGCGCCTCGGCCTCGCCGGCGCCAGCACCACCGACTCGAAAGATCCCGGTTCCTGGGTGGAAACCTTCACCTTCATCGGCTTCTCCGCGATCTATAACACCCTCACCGAAATCTCCGTCGACGGCACCGCGATCCCGGAACTGGCCGAGAGCTGGACGTCGACGCCGGACGCGCGCGTCTGGACCTTCAAACTGCGTCCGGGCGTGACTTTCCACAACGGCAAAACCTTGACCGTCGACGATGTGGTGGCGTCGATCCAGCATCACCTCGGCGACAAATCCACCTCCGCCGCCAAGACCGTGTTGGGCGACGTCGCCAAGGTCAGCGCGCAAGGCAGCGACAGCGTGGTGTTCGAACTGCACTCGGGCAACGCCGACTTCTCTTATGTGGTCGCCGACTACCATTTGGTGATCATGCCGGCCAAGGACGGCGTGGCGGACTGGCAGGCCGGTATCGGCACCGGCGGCTATCGCCTGAAGGACTTCGACCCGGGCGTGCGCATGGGCCTGGAACGCAGCCCCGATTACTGGAAACCGGGCCGGGCACATTTCGCCAGTGCCGAGCTGATCGCGATTTCCGACGGCGCGGCGCGGATCAATGCGCTGGTGACCGGGCAAGTCGATGTGATCAACAAGGTCGACTTGAAAACCGTGTCCTTGCTCAAGCGCAATCCGAACCTGGTGATCGAAGAAACCAAAGGCGCCCAGCACTACACCTTCCCGATGTTGTGCGACAGCCAGCAGTTCCAGAACAACAACATTCGCATGGCGATGAAGCACGCGATCAATCGCGAAACGCTGCTGGCCTCCGTCCTGTACGGCTATGGCCTGGTGGGCAACGACCACCCGATTCAGCCGGGCAGCCGCTTTATCAACACCGCCCTGGAGCAGCGCACTTACGACCCGGACAAAGCGCGTTTCTACCTGCGTGAGGCCGGCGTCGATTCGCTCAAGGTCAAGCTGCACGCGTCAGACGCGGCGTATACCGGGGCGGTGGACGCGTCGGTGCTGTTCAAGGAGCAGGCGCGTCAGGCGGGGATCGATATCGACGTGGTCCGTGAACCGGTGGACGGTTACTTCACCAATGTCTGGATGAAACAACCGCTGACCACTTCCTTCTGGTACAGCAGCATGACCGCCGACCGGATGTTCAGCATCGGTTACGCCAAGGGCGCGGCGTGGAACGAAACCCATTGGGACAATCCGCGATTCAACCAACTGCTGAATGCCGCCCGTGGCGAGCTGAACGACCCGTTGCGGCGCGAGATGTACAACGAAATGCAGTCGCTGTGCCGCGACGATGGCGGCGCAATTGTGCCGTTGTTTGCCAGTTCGGTGGCGGCGCGCTCGAATCGGGTCGCCCACGGTGAACGCACGGCGCCTTATGGCGAACTGGATGGCCTGCGCATCATCGAGCGGTGGTGGCAGGCGTAAGGGACATCCAGAACAGTGAATATCTCCTGTGGGAGCGGGCTTGCTCGCGAAAGCGGTATGCCAGTCAACGAATGTGTTGAATGTGACACCGCTTTCGCGAGCAAGCCCGCTCCCACAGTAGAAATTCGCAGTCTTTGCAAGCGTGGCCGATTCAAGGAACCGCATGATGAATAGTATTTTCAAGTTGCTTTTGCAACGCCTGGCGCTGGGCCTGTTATCGCTCTTCGCGGTTTCAGTCATCATCTTCCTCGCCGTCGGCATGCTCCCGGGTGATATCGCCCAGGCCATGCTCGGTCAATCCGCCACCCCACAAACCGTCGCGGCGTTCCGGACCCAACTGGGTCTGGACCTGCCGCCGCTGACCCGCTTCGGGCACTGGATCTGGAACCTGTTGCAAGGCGACCTCGGCGTCTCGCTGGCCAACCAGCGTCCCATCGCCGAACTGGTCGCCTCCCGCCTGGGCAACACCCTCAGCCTCGCGGCGCTGGCGGCATTGGTGTCTGTTCCGCTCGCCCTGGTGTTGGGGATGCTCGCGGCCCTGTATCGCAACAGCTGGTTCGACCGTTTGCTTAATACCAGCGCCCTGAGCGCCGTGTCGTTTCCGGAATTCTTTGTCGCCTATCTGCTGATTCTGGTGTTCTCGGTGAAGCTCAACTGGTTCCCGAGCATGTCCAATCTGGCGCCGGACGCCTCATTCGCAACCGTGCTGGAGCGCTCGGTGTTGCCGGTCGCGACCCTGAGCCTGGTGGTCATCGCGCAGATGATGCGCATGACCCGCGCAGCGTTGATCAACCTGCTGGCCAGCCCCTACATCGAAATGGCCCGGCTCAAAGGCATCAGCCAGTCGCGCATTATCTGGCGTCATGCGTTGCCCAACGCCTTGGCGCCGATCGTCAACGTGGTGGCGCTGAACCTCGCCTATCTGGTGGTCGGTGTGGTGGTGGTCGAAGTGGTATTCGTGTACCCGGGCCTCGGCCAGTTGCTGGTGGACTCGGTGGCCAAGCGCGATATACCGGTGGTTCAAGCCTGCAGCCTGATATTCGCGGCGACCTACATCCTGCTCAACACCACGGCGGATGTGCTGTCCATCGCCAGCAATCCACGCCTGATGCATCCGAAGGGGTAGCGCATGAGCTTGATCAAACAATTGATACGGGCGCCGCTGAGTGCCCAGGTCGGATTTCTGGTGATCATCCTGTACACCCTCGTGGCGCTGTTCGCCCCGGTGCTGGCGCCGTATGGCGAAACACAAGTGGTGGGCGAAGGTTTCGCGCCGTGGAGCGGGCAGTTCCTGTTGGGCACCGATAACCTGGGCCGCGACATGTTCAGTCGCTTGGTCTACGGCGCGCGCAATACCCTGGGCATTGCGTTTCTGACCACGGTGCTGGCGTTCCTGCTCGGCGGCTTGAGCGGGTTGATCGCGGCCATCAAGGGTGGCTGGGTCGATCAGGGACTGTCGCGGATCGTCGATATTCTGATGGCGATCCCGCAGCTGATTTTCGCCTTGCTGATACTCAGCGTGGTCGGCACCACCGCGACTTCGCTGGTGCTGGTGATCGCGCTGCTGGACGCGACCCGCGTGTTTCGCCTGTCGCGGGCGGTGGCCATGAACGTGGTGGTGCAGGACTTCGTCGAAGCCGCTCGTCTGCGCGGCGAAGGCCTGTGGTGGCTGGTGACGCGTGAAGTGCTGCCCAATGCCGCCGCGCCGCTGATAGCCGAGTTCGGCCTGCGTTTTTGCTTTGTGTTTTTGTTCATTAGCGCGCTGTCGTTTCTCGGCCTGGGCATTCAGCCGCCCACCGCCGATTGGGGCAGCATGGTCCGAGACAATGCGGTTTTGATCACGTTCGGTGACATCAGTCCCTTGCTGCCGGCGCTGGCCGTCGCGGTGATCACCGTCAGCGTCAACTTCGTCGTCGACTGGATGTTGCACAAATCCAGCGGCCTCAAGGAGTGCTGAACATGACCGCCAATACTGACGAAAAACCGCTGCTGCAAATCCGTGATCTGCACATCGAAGGCCATTACGAAGACGCGTGGCACCCGCTGATCAAGGGCATCGACCTGACGCTGCAACGCGGTGAAGTGCTGGGCCTGATTGGTGAATCGGGAGCCGGCAAGTCGACCCTCGGTCTCGCCGCCATGGGTTATACGCGCGACGGTTGCCGCATCACTGGCGGCTCGGTGCAGTTCGATGGCATTGATCTGTTGCGCTGTAAGCCGGACGCGTTGCGCAAACTGCGTGGCCTGCGGATTGCCTACGTCGCACAAAGCGCTGCCGCGTCTTTCAATCCGGCCCATCGGTTGATTGATCAGCACGTGGAAACCGCGGTTAAAAACGGTGGCATGAGCCGCGTCGAGGCGATGGCGCAAGCGGTGGAACTGTATCGCGTGCTGCGTTTGCCAAACCCCGAACAAATCGGTCAGCGTTATCCGCATCAAGTGTCCGGCGGGCAGTTGCAGCGGGTGATGACGGCCATGGCCATGGCCTGCCGCCCGGACCTGATCATCTTCGACGAACCGACCACCGCCCTCGACGTCACCACCCAAATTGAAGTGTTGGCGGCCATTCGCGAGGCAGTGGCGACGTATGGCTGCGCGGCGATCTACATCAGCCACGACCTGGCGGTGGTTGCGCAAATGGCCGACCGGATCATGGTGCTGCGCTACGGCAAATTGGTGGAGGAGGCCGAAACCCGCAAAATGCTCGGCGATCCGCAAGAGGACTACACCAAGTCATTGTGGGCGGTGCGCAGCTTTCGCACGGAGCCAAAACCGTGCCCGCCGCAGGAACAGCCGCTGCTGCAATTGCGCCAAAGTTGCGCCAGTTACGGCCATCAACCCGTGCTGCACGATGTCTCGTTGAGCCTGTATCGCGGCCAGACCCTGGCGGTGATCGGCGAGTCCGGCAGTGGTAAAAGCTCGACCGCGCGGCTGATCACCGGTTTGCTGAAGCCGACGTCGGGGCAAGTGCTGTATGACGGCGAAGCGCTGCCGGCGGACTTTCGTCAGCGCAGCAAGGAACAGTTGCGTCGCATCCAGATGATCTACCAGATCCCCGACACGGCGCTGAACCCGCGTCAGCGCATTGTCGACATCATCGGTCGGCCGTTGACCTTTTACCTGGGCCTCAAAGGCAAGGCGATGCGTGCCCGGGTGGCTGAACTGCTGGAAATGATCGAGCTGGACCCCGCGATCTTCATGGAGCGCCGGCCCGGCGAGCTGTCCGGTGGGCAGAAGCAACGCGTCTGCATCGCCCGTGCATTGGCCGCTGATCCGCAGTTGATCATTTGCGATGAAGTGACTTCGGCGCTGGATCAACTGGTGGCCGAAGGCGTGCTGAAACTGCTCGACCGGATTCAGCGGCAACTGGGCGTCGCTTACCTGTTCATCACCCACGATGTCGCCACCGTTCGGGCAATCGCCGATGAGGTGCTGGTCATGCAGCGGGGCAGGGTGGTCGACCACGGTTCGCGCAACGCTATTTTCACCCCGCCGCATCAGGCTTACACCGGGCTGCTGTTTTCCTCCGAACCGCAAATGGACCCGGACTGGCTCGACCGCTTGCTGGCCAAGCGCGCGTCATTGTCTTCAAACTCAACACCTGTAAACGTCTAAGGAATTGTCATGAAAGTACTGATTGTCCACGCGCACCCGGAACCTAAATCCTTTACCGCGGCCCTGCGCGACCAAGCGGTCGCGAGTCTCGAAGCCCAGGGTCATGAAGTGCAGGTCAGCGACTTGTACGCGATGAACTGGAACCCGGTGGCCAGCGCCGATGACTTTTCGTCGCGGGAGAACCCGGAATACCTGGTCTATGCCCTGGAGCAACGCTTGGGCGTGAAAAGCCAGTCGCTGGCGCCGGACATCCGGCAGGAGCTCGACAAACTGCTGTGGGCGGACCTGCTGATCCTCAATTTCCCGATTTTCTGGTTCTCGACCCCGGCCATCCTCAAGGGCTGGATTGATCGGGTGCTGGTGTCGGGTGTCTGCTACGGCGGCAAGCGCTTTTACGATCAGGGCGGCTTGAGCGGCAAGAAAGCCCTGGTGTCCGTGACCTTGGGCGGGCGCGAGCACATGTTCGGTGACGGTGCGATTCACGGTCCGCTGGAAGACATGCTGCGCCCGATCCTGCGCGGGACGCTGGCGTATGTCGGTTTCGATGTGCTGGAGCCGTTCGTGGCCTGGCATGTGCCGTACATCAACGACGAGGCGCGCAAGGAATTCCTGCAGGGTTATCAGCAGCGGCTGCAACACCTGGCCGACGAGCAACCGATGCAGTTTCCGCGCCTGGCGCAATTCGATGAGGCGCTGTATCCGCTGCCACGCTGAACCTGACATGCCGAAGCTGTTCAAGCTCTCTGAACAGTTTCGGCAGTGGCCTGCGGTTTAGATTTGCTTCACGGGCGTCTCACTCTCAACGCCCTTGATCAGGTTGATGGCGTGCAGGCAATCAACCTTGTTCACATACGACTCGCCACTGGCGACGGTCTCGTGATTTCCCGCCCTCAGGCGCCAGCGCCATTGGCCTTTGCCCGTGCTCGGAGTGCCTTTGGACTGCCTGTAGATCTCGAAATACATACTGCTCGCTCCCTGCGATGGGTTATGGCGACATCCCGCGTGTCGCATGGTTGGGAAGCCTAGCGGAGCTGGGTTTTTTGGCCATCGCCCATGTGTTTCCAATAGTTTGAAGCCAATTCCTACGCCACAACCGACGGCGAGCATATGGCCAAAATCCCCGCGGTTTCGCCCTTGCATCACCTCCCCCGGTCCTGCTTAATACGACTCGACTCCCGGCGCCGGGTATCGCTCGGCGCCCGCCCGATTGTAGAAAAAACCCTATAAAAAAAGAGCAATCAATTGACTCATCAGCACGGAACGCAATTGGACGGGCCACTGGCGCTATCGCTGGTTATCCCCGTGTTCAATGAAGCTGCGACCATCGATTTGTTCATCGCGCGGATCACGGACATCTTCCAGGCGCAGGTGCTGATTGGCCTGGAAATGGTGTTCGTCAACGACGGCAGCACCGACACCACGCTGGACCTGCTGCTGGAACGTCAACGAACCGATCCGCGTATTCGCGTGGTCGATCTGAGCCGTAACTTCGGCAAGGAAGCGGCGTTGACCGCAGGCTTGCAGACGGCCACCGGTCAGGTCGTGGTGCCGATCGATGTCGATTTGCAGGACCCGCCCGAAGTCATCCTGGAAATGATTGCCCGCTGGCGTGAAGGCTACGAAGTGGTGCTGGGCCATCGGGTCAACCGCCGTACGGATTCCTGGGCCAAACAGACGTCGGCCAACTGGTTCTACCATCTGCACAACAAAATCTCCGATCAGCCGTTACCCAAGAATGTCGGCGATTTTCGGCTGATGGATCGCTGCGTGGTCGACGCCCTGGAATCGTTGCCTGAGTCGCGACGTTTCATGAAAGGCTTGTTTGCCTGGGTCGGGTTTCGCACCACCCACGTTGACTATGAGCGCCCGGAGCGGGTGGCCGGCGAGAGCAAGTTCAACGGTTGGCGCCTGTGGAATTTCGCACTGGAAGGCATCACCAGTTTCAGCACCGACCCGCTGAAGATCTGGACCTATCTGGGGTTGTTTGTTTCGCTGATTTCTTTCTCGTTCGCCATTTTCATCGTGTTGCGCACCTTGATCTCCGGCGTCGATCTGCCCGGTTACGCGTCGCTGATGGTGGCGGTCACGTTCCTGGGCGGGCTGCAACTGATTGGCATCGGTGTGCTGGGTGAATACCTGGGCCGAACCTACATCGAATCGAAACGGCGGCCGGTGTATCTGGTGCGGCGCGTCTATGACCCCAAGGACTGAACCATGGATCTCAAGGAAACCGACATCCTCGGTTCAAGCATCGATGAGCATTGGTATTACAGTTCAAAAGCGGCGGCGACCACGCGGTTGCTGGGTAACACGCCCTTCAAGACCATTCTCGATGTGGGGGCCGGCTCAGGGTTCTTTTCTCATCATCTGTTGAGGCATTCCCCGGCGAGCGAAGCGTGGTGCGTCGACATCAGCTACGACGCCGATTCCGACGCCACCACGTCCGGCAAGCCGGTGCATTACCGTCGCGCAATCGACGCGGTGGACGCCGATCTGGTGCTGCTGATGGACGTGCTCGAGCATGTCGATGACGACGTCGGGCTGCTCAAGGCGTATGTCGATAAAGTGCCGTCCGGCAGCCGGTTTCTGATGACCGTGCCGGCGTTCCAGTTTCTCTGGAGCGGGCACGATGACTTTCTCGAGCACAAACGTCGCTACACCCTGGGGCAATTGGAAGCCGTGGCCAGGGATAGCGGGTTGACGGTGACCCAGGGGGCTTATTACTTCGGCCTGGTGTTTCCGATTGCCGCCGCTTTGCGGTTATTGCCAAAAGGCGCAAAACCCTCCGCGCCGCAGTCGCAGCTCAAGCGACATCACCCGTTGGTCAACACGGTTTTGAAGACCTTGTGCAGCATTGAATTGCCGTTCATGAAAGCCAATCGCCTGGCCGGGCTGACGGTATTTGTGCTGGCCCAAAAACCGTGACGCACGCCGAAAGATCAGCCCTGTTCAAACGCGGCCTGCGATTTGCCATCACCGGTTTGTTCGTCACCGCCCTGCATGCGCTGGTGGCCGTGCTGTTCATCAACTACGTGTCGCCGTTGCCGCCGCTGGCCAATGGCGTGGCGTTTGCCGTGGCGACGGTGGTGTCCTACGTGGTCAATACCACCTGGAGTTTTTCCGCGCGATTGCACGGCCGGACGCTGCTGCGTTTCATGATGGTTTCCTGCGCCGGTTTTCTGCTGGCGATGCTGGTGGCCTGGGCCGCGCAGATGGCCGGGCTGCATTATTTGCTGGGGATTGGCGCGGTGGCGCTGACGATTCCGGCCTTCACCTTTGTGCTGCATAACTTCTGGACGTATCGATGAAGGATCTTGTTAAACGCCTGCCGATCAACCTGTTGCCGTTGTTGATCGGTGTTGTGGCTTTTTTCATTGTGGTCGGGCCGAGGGCGCTGAACCCGCAAAACATTGCGTGGCTAGGAAACGGTGATCCGGCGACGCATTACCTGGGCTGGGTATTTTTCCGGCAGTCGCCGTGGACGTTTCCGCTCGGGCTCAATCCTTCCTACGGGCTGGAATTGGGCAATGGCATCATTTTCTCTGACTCCAATCCGCTGCTGGCCTTCCTGTTCAAGCCATTCGCTTCACTGTTGCCGATGCCTTTCCAGTATTTCGGGCTGTGGTTCCTCGCCTGTTTTGTCTTGCAGGCCTGGTTTGCCTGGAAACTGCTGGGGCTGGTTTCTTCCCATGTGGGTATACGTGCCGTAGGGACGGCGCTGTTTCTCTTCGCGCCGTCGATGATCATGCGCATGCCGTTCCATTTGTCCCTCGGTGGTCATTTTTTGGTGCTGGCTTCGTTGTATCTGGGGCTGCACCCGAATTTGCCCCGTCGACGTCTCGCCTGGGGCGCGTTGCTGGCGGCCGCCGCGTTGATCCATGCGTATTTTCTGGCGATGGTGGCCGCGATCTGGATCGCCGACCTCGCGGCCGGTTATTTCAGGAAAAAACTGACGCTGCAGTCTGCTGCCATCGAACTGATCGGTCTGTTTTCACTGGTCAGTGTTTGCTGCTGGCAAGCGGGCTATTTTTCGGTGGGCAGTGGCGCGGTATCGGATGGTTTTGGCATGTACGCCATGAACCTGTTGTCATTGGTCGATCCAGGGCAATGGTCTTACGTACTGAAGGATTTGCCCGGTGTTCAAGGGTTCGGTGACGGCGAAGGATTTCTGTTTCTTGGTCTTGGGCTGATCACGCTGGGCATTTGTGCCGTGGTGGGCTTGCTGCAGGGAAACACCGGTTTCCGCCAACGACTGGGGCGGCAACCGCTGCTGTTTCTGGCGCTGTCGGGCCTTACCGTGTTTTCGCTTTCAAACCATGTGGCGATGGGGTCGCTCGAATTCACGTATCCGTTGCCCCCGCTAGTGATCTCTATCGCTAATGTCTTTCGCGCATCCGGACGGATGTTCTGGCCGGTCTACTACGCGATTATCTTCACCATCCTTTTCCTGGTGATCCGGGCCAACACACCTCGAACCGCCGTGAGTCTGATGTCGCTGGCGTTGCTGATTCAGGTTCTGGACACCCATGCGGGCTGGGAAGGGGTACGTAAGCAGTTAATGGTTACGCCGGCCGCGAAGTGGGCCTCGCCCATGGTGGATCCGTTCTGGGCGAGTGCCGCAACCCATTACAAGAATGTCCGCTGGATTGTTCCGCAGAACCTCTCCCCGCACTGGATGGCGGTGGCTGATTTTGCCGCTGCCCATGGCCTGGCGACGAATGCCGTTTACCTCGGGCGAATGGACACGGTCAACTGGATCAAATCCGAGCAGGAGACGGCTCGGGAAATGGCGTCGGGAAAGTATGATGCCGATTCGTTGTACCTGCTCGATGAACGAGCGCTGCTCCAGGCCGCCATGAATGTCGATACCCAATCGGACCTGTTTACCCGCATTGACGGCTTTACGGTACTGGCTCCGGGCTGGAAACGCTGTGGCACTTGCTTGCAGGCAACACCGCAAGTCAACCCGCTGGAGCTGATTCCTTCCCTCGATTTCGGACAAAAAACCGTATTTGCCTATGGCAGCCTGGGTCAGGCGCTGCTGGCCAGGGGCTGGTCCGATTCGGAGCTCTGGGGCACCTGGTCCGAAGGTCCCGAGGCTGAAGTCATGTTCCGGGTTTCGGCGCCGGTGCATTCCTTGCGTCTGGAGGCCACGGCGTTTCTACCGCCAGGCCATGCTGGGCAAAGTGTCGCCATCAGCATCAATGGCCTGCCGGCGCTGAATACCCGGCTTGAACAGGCCGACGGCAATATTATCGACGTGCCCATCACGCACGAGATGCAGCAACGGGTAGCGAGTCAGGGGGCGCTGAGGCTGCAATTCCAATTTGCCGATGCCGTCACCCCCAAACAGTTCGGGATAGGGCAGGACGCACGGATACTTGCACTCGGGTTAAAGTCCTTGACCGTCAATTGATGTCCGCTGGACATAGACGCCTCCCTCGGGCCTTTCTACACTGCTGGTCGTGTCGGGGACCGGGGGCAAGTAATGAATCGCAATGAACTGCGCAAGGCAGACATCAACCTGATGGTGGTGTTCGAAACGTTGATGCTTGAGCGCAACGTGACGCGGGCGGCGGAGAAGCTGTTTCTCGGCCAGCCGACCATCAGTGCGGCGCTCAATCGCCTGCGGGCGATGTTCAATGATCCGCTGTTCATCCGGGTCGGCCACCGCATGGAGCCGACCGCGCGCGCCGAGGAGTTGATCCAGTACCTGTCGCCGGCGCTGGATTCGCTGTCGGTGGCCTTGAGCCTGACCCACGATTTCGATCCGGCCAGCAGCGCCATGACCTTCCGCATCGGGCTGTCGGATGACGTCGAATTCGGCCTGTTGCCACCGCTGTTGCGCGCCTTGCGCCAGGAAGCGCCGAAAGTGGTGTTTGTGGTGCAACACGTTGACTACTGGCGCATTCCCGATCTGTTGGCGTCCGGCGACATCACCGTCGGCATCAGCCAGACCCGCGGCCTGCCAGCCAATGCCAAGCGCAAGTTGCTGCGGCATATTCAGCCCAGCATTTTGCGCGCCGATGCCTCGGACACACCGCTGACCCTCGACGAATATTGTTCGCGCCCGCATGTGCTGGTGTCCCACACCGCCAACGTCAGTGGCTTTGCCGATGAATGGCTGGCCGAAATTGGCCGCACGCGGCATGTCGTGCTGTCGGTGCCGCAATACAGCGCGCTGCCGGCGTTGCTCGCCGGAACTGACCTGATCGCCAGCCTGCCGGATTACACCGCTGAAGCGATGGCCGCCTCAGGCTTGTTGTTCAAGGAACCGTTTCCGTTCAAAACCCCGACCCTGGACCTGTCGATGGTCTGGCTCAGCCACGTCGACACCGACCCGGCGGAACGCTGGCTGCGTGCGCGGCTGGAAGCGTTCATGAGTGAGCGCTCGCCACTGCCGCTGCCAGAGTGAGTCAGACGATGCTGTGTTATACGTACGAACTTTCCTTTCTCAACCTTTCTGGAGCGCTGTCATGCCTCATCTGCACATGGAATACACCGCCAACCTGCCCGAGCTGAACGCCGACGTGGCGTTGATCCGGCTCAACAACACGCTGGTGGGTTCCGGTCAGTTCGCGGCGGAGTTCGACATCAAGGGCCGTGCGATCAAGGTCGAGACGTTCAAGGTCGGCACGGCGATGGGAGAGCGGGGGTTTGTGCATGTGAAGCTGGCACTGCTGAGCGGTCGCTCGCCGCAGATCAAGAAGCAGCTGTCCGAAAGCCTGCTGGCGGTGGTCCAGGATCTGTGCGAATGGCCGGCGGGGGTTGACGTTCAGCTGTGTGTCGAGATTCTCGACATTGATCGCGAGTCCTACAGCAAAGTCGCCATCAGCCGCTGAGTCTCAGGCGTTTGCCTGCTCGATGCAGGCCTTGACCACTTGCTCGCGCAGCCACGTGTTGGCGCTGTCCTGATCGGCGCGTTGGCTCCACTGCATGTCCAGGGTGAAACCCGGCAAGCCGTCAGGCGCTTCGCAGTGATTGAAAATCGCCTCGTTGGCCAGCAATCGCTGGATACGCCGAGGCAAGGTCAGGATGAAGTCGGTGCCGGTGATCATCTTCAGCGCCGCGCTGTAGCTATTGGACCGCGCGACAATCTGCCGTTTGTGCGCCTGCTGCGCCAGCCAGCCATCGACCATGTTGGTGGTGGACGTCCAGGGTGTCGGGAACACATGCCGGCGCTCGGTGAAGGCTTGCAAGCTCAAACGCGGTTCCAGCGGCGTGGCGCGTTTGTCGAAGACACACACCAAATCGTCCTCCAGCAGCATTCGCGAGTTGAAATCGGTGTGGCTGCGGTGAAAATTCGGGCCGAAACAGATCACCAGGTCGAGGCTGCCGTCGCGCAGTTCTTCGGCGGGAATGTCAGTCTCGAATTTGTGCATGTTGACCACCACCGGCAAGTCGGCGAAGTCGAAGCGTTTCAACAGGCGCGGCAGGATCAGCTGTTCGAAGTATTCCGGGGCACAGAGGTTGAACGTGACCGGTTGCAACGTCGGGTCGAACGCTTCGGGACCGGCGTGGCAGAGGTTGATGCTTTCGAGGATCTTCAGCACGTGCGTGTACATGGTGCTGGCTTTGTAGGTGGGGCGCATGCCGGTGCGGGTATTGATAAACAGCTCGTCCTCGAAACTGGTACGCAGCTTCTTCAGGCAGTAACTCACGGTGGACTGACTGACGCAGAGCGCCTCGGACACACCGGTGACGCTGCTTTGCTCATACACGGCGGTAAACACCATGAGGTCCTGCATGTCGAGCTTTCTAAGCAAGTTACTGTTCAGCATCCGTTCCGTCTCGCTGGGCTCCTTGCGCCGACCGTGCGCAAACGTGTGCGAAAGATCCTAACGGAACGATAGTGCCAGGAGAATGCCCTGTAGGAAGTTTCACGGTCAGTTGTGGGACAGAAAATGTTGTGAACACGACGTTTGGGTTTAATCCCGGCAAACATGGCCAGAGGCCTTTACCCAATCAGTGAATGTGTCGGGCGTAATGCCGTGGGTCGAAGCGCGACACCATCAACATCATCAACGCGATGACCGCCGTCAGTGACCACCACGCCCATTCGAAACTGCCCAGCTGATCGCGGAGCAGGCCGGCAAGCAGCGGCGAAAGTCCGGCGATCAGGTAACCAATGCCTTGCACGAACGCGGTCAGGCCGCCCGCGCGCTGCGGGCTGTGCAGATGATCCAGCGCCACGATCAGGCTCATCGGGAACAGGCCGCCGATGCCCAGTCCCAGCAGGCACGGCCATAACAGGCTGAGGTGTTGCGGGCTGAGAATCAACCCGCAGAAACCGCCGATGATCAGCGCCAGCAGTGTCCACAGCACAAGGCGGCGGTCGTGGCTGCGGTTGGCGATGGCCGGTGTCAGCAAGCCTGAAACCACCTCCATCGCGGTCAGGAAGCCCAACAGCAAGCCGGCGTTTTGCTCGCTCCAGCCTTGTTCCACGTAGTACGGCGCCAACCAGGCCAGTACGCAGGTGTAGGACGCGGTGCCCAATCCGAAGAAGACCGCGAGTAACCAGGCGCGGGCATTGCCGAAGAAGGATTCGTTGCGCGATGAATGTGCGTCCAGGGTCGGTATCGCGCGCCGTTGCGCGAGCCAGAACAGCAACGCCACCAGCGCCAGCGCCGCCCAGATCGCCAGACCCAGGCGCCAACTGCCGGTCTGGCTCATTACCAGCGGCGCAAACGAAGCGGCAATGGCCGCGCCGCCCATGATCGACGTCACGTACAAACCCATGCACAGCGCCACGTTGTCGCTGAAGCGGGATTTGATCAGCGCTGGCATCAGCGCCTGAATCAACGCAATACCGATGCCCGCCAGCACGGCGCTGAGGATCAGTTCAGCCGCGGAATCGAGGAACAGCCGCGACACCGTGGCCAGGCCAATAATCAACAACGACGCGACCACCGTGCGTTGCTCGCCGAAGCGTTGGCTGACGCTAATGCCGAAAAACATCGCCAACCCCATAGCCATCACCGGCAGCATGGTCAGCAGCGAGGCCAGGCTGAAACTCAGCGCGATGTCCGCGCGGATGGCCGACAGCAACGGCCCGACGGCGGCCATGGACGGGCGCAGATTCAAGGCGACAAGGACAATGCTGATCATCAGCCAGAGGGCAGGGCGAGCAGTTGCACCGACGTTATCCATCAATCGGACCTTGAACAGAAAGGCGTCGATTAGGCGCGCGAGGGCGCGGGGCGGCAAATCAGAAAGTCTGCTGTCGTATTTAAAAATCAAATACCAGTGACACACCACAATCCCCCTGTGGGATGGTGTCTGATGCGGATGAAATGTTTAGTCTGCTCACACCCAAGGTTCGTCAAATCCCGATTTAACGGCGTGAGCGCCCGTGTGACGCTGCCGGGCATCTGTTCTCTGCGGTTCTTTCTATGGACGGTTGTCCCGTCGCACTTCCCTCTGAACTCGCTTTTTGGGCGCTATGGCACTGCCGTCACGCGCGCCCGCCGGATTCCTGCCTTTTCCGTTGATAGTTCCTACGGCTCGCGCACCCTGCGCTGGAGCTGACCGGCGACGCTTGCGCGTTTGCCTGACGCGAAAACAAGAGAATTCCCATGAGCAGTGCCACGACCCCCTTCGCCACACCGCAAGAAGCCCTGACCTTTCTGCAACAGAACCCGGATATCGAGATGTTCGAGTTGTTCATCCTCGACAACAACGGCGTGCCTCGGGGCAAGTTGCTGCATCGAGATGAACTGCTGGCGGTGTACGAAACCGGCCGGCCCTTGCCGAGCACCATTCTTGGCCTGACCATCAACGGCGACGACGTGGAAAACTCCGGGCTGGTGTGGGACGTCGGCGACATCGATTGTCGCGCGTACCCGATCAGCGGCAGTTTGACGCGCATGCCGTGGCGGCTGATTCCGACGGCGGCGGTGCAAGTCAGCATGCACCCCACAGAGGGCATGCCGGCGACCATCGCCGACCCACGGCATTTGCTGGCCAAGGTGATCGAAGGCTTACAGGCCGACGGTTATTACCCGGTGATGGCGGCGGAGCTGGAGTTCTATCTGCTGGACCAGCAGCGCGACAGCAACGGTCGGCCGCAACCGGCGCGCGATGTCGATGGCGGGCGGCCGCGGACCACGCAGGTTTACGGTTTGCGTGAACTGGAGCAGATCGAGCCGTTTCTGGCGGACCTCTACAGCGCCTGCAAGCTCCAGGGCATACCGGCACGCACGGCGATTTCCGAATACGCACCGGGGCAGGTGGAAATCACCCTCGAACACCGCACCGATGCCCTGCAAGCGATGGACGAGGCGGTGCGCTACAAACGGCTGGTCAAAGGTGTCGCGCATAAACACGGGATGAGCGCCTGCTTCATGGCCAAACCCTTTGATGACCTGGCCGGCACCGGCATGCACATGCACGTCAGCCTCGCGGACAAGGACGGCCACAACCTGTTCGCCAGCGAAGCGCCGGACGGCACGCCGCTGCTCAGGCATGCGGTGGGCGGCATGCTCGGCACACTGCTCGATTCGTTGCTGTTGTTCTGCCCGAACGCCAACTCCTATCGCCGCTTCCAGACCAACAGTTACGCCCCGCTGGCGGCGACCTGGGGCGTGGACAACCGCACTGTCAGTTTGCGCGTGCCGGGCGGGCCGGCATTCTCCCGACATATCGAACACCGCATCTGTGGCGCCGACGCCAACCCGTATCTGGCCGCTGCGGCGATTCTGGCCGGCATCCATCGTGGCATTCGCGAACAACTCGATCCTGGCGCGCCGGTGGAAGGTAACGGCTACGCCCAGGCCACCGAGTTTCTGCCGACCGACTGGCTGACCACATTGCGTGCCCTGGAAGGTTCGACCTGGGCGCGGGAAGCGTTCGGTGGTGAATTCCTGGGGGTGTACCTGGCGGTAAAACGCGCCGAATACCGGCAGTTCATGGGCGAAGTCGGCGAGCAAGACTGGCGCTGGTATTTGCATCAGGCCTGAACAGAACCTGAACCATTCTCAAATAATTTAAAAGTGTTGCCTTGACCTCAGGAGCCAACTAACCGTTGGCTTCTTTTTCACAAAATATTGATGGTCGGCTACTTAAAGTTAGTGCTGTCGCGGCAAATGAAATTTTCACATTTGCCGCAGGCACTTCTTTTCAGGACCCGCCGATCACCATGTTGAAATTAAAAGCCGTGCGCCCGGAATGGGTGACGCTGATTGCCAGTGCATTTCTGTTGACGGGATTCAATTTCGTTCTCTGGCAACACGTGTTTGAAATCACCGCGTCCGACGGCAAAGGCCTGGTCATGCGCGTGGCGTTCGGCGTGATGATCCTCGCGGCTTTCAACATTGTGCTGACCCTGCTGGCGTTTCGACGGGTAATGAAACCGCTGCTTAGCGTGATCTTTCTGGTCAGCGCCGGCGTCGCTTACTTCATGAGCCAATACGGTGTATTGATTGACGCCGGCATGTTGCGCAACTTCGCCGAGACCAACGTGACGGAAGTGCGCGACTTACTCTCGATAAAGTTACTGTTTTATATCCTCCTGCTCGGTATTTTGCCGTCGTGGTTACTGTGGAAGACGCCGGTCAACTATCGTCGCTGGCACCGTGAGTTGCTCAGTAAAGCGGTGGTCAGTGTCGCCTCGGTTGCCGTGATAGGTGGTGTTGCCTTGATTAACTATCAGGGGTTGTCGTCGTTGTTTCGCAATCACCATGAGTTGCGGTTGATGGTAGTGCCGAGCAACTACATCGGTGCTTCTTTCGGTTATCTGCGTGAACAAGTGGTCTCGGCACAGCAACCCTTCATCAAGGTCGGTGAAGACGCGCAGCGAAACCCCGCCTGGCGAACCCATGAGCGCAAATCCCTGACCGTGCTGGTGGTCGGGGAAAGTGCCCGGGCCGAGAACTTCGGCATCCTCGGTTACGACCGAGACACCACGCCAAAACTGGACAAGGAAGCCGGTCTGATCGCCTTTACCGATGTGCATTCCTGCGGCACGGAAACAGCGGTCTCCGTGCCGTGCATGTTCTCCAACATGGGGCGCAAGGATTACAACGCCAGCACGGCGAAGAATGAAGAAGGTCTGCTGGACGTGCTCAAGCGCGCGGGGCTGGACGTGATCTGGCGCGACAACCAGTCCGGCTGCAAAGGCACGTGCGACCGGGTCACCCTCGACGACGTGAGTAACCTCAAAGACCCGGCCCTGTGCGCCGACAGCGAATGCCGCGATGAAATCCTGTTGCAGGGGTTGCAGCACTTTATCGACACCCTGGACAAAGACACGGTGCTGGTCTTGCACCAGATGGGCAGCCACGGCCCGGAATACTTCAAGCGCTACCCGAGGGAATACGAGCGCTTTACCCCGGTTTGTGAAAGTAACGCGCTGAACAATTGCAGCCGCGAAAGTATCGTCAACGGTTACGACAACACGCTGGTGTATACCGACCACGTGCTGTCGACGTTGATCGATCTGCTGCGCAAGAACCAGGACAAAGTCGATACCGCGATGCTCTACCTGTCGGACCACGGCGAGTCCCTGGGTGAATACAACCTGTTCCTGCATGGCACGCCTTACATGCTGGCGCCGGAACAACAGAAGCATGTAGCGATGCTGGCCTGGTTCTCCGACAGTTATCAAAAGTCGTTCTCGGTGGATACGCACTGTCTGCAACTGAGTCGCGAAAAACCGTTGAGCCAGGACAACCTGTTCCACTCGATGCTCGGTTTGCTGGAGGTCAACAGTAAGACCTACAACCAGGACCTGGACCTGTTCGCCGGATGCCGTGGTGCCGTGATTGACGGTGTGTTGGCCAAGGACTAAGCGCTTCGACCTTTTTTTCACTTAACGGCCTCTAACCTGCGGCCCGCAGATCGTCCATCGAGAACCCATGCACATGTCCGCGCCATCGCCATCCGCCATCGAACTGGAGTTCGTCCGGCGCTACGACCAGGAACACGCCCGCGTCTGTCTTCAAGCGCAGCCGCGTGGTCTGGCGGGGCGTCTGGCGTTCTGGCGCGACGAGCAATTGGTGCGCAATGCGCTCAAGGTTGCCGGCGAGCCGGGGCTGATTCTGGATGTGGCGTGCGGCGCCGGGCGGTTCTGGCCCGTGTTGGCCGAACACGCAAACCGCGTGATCCTTGCCTCGGACCCGTCCCAGGACATGCTCAATCACGCCCAGACCCATCATTCGCCGCCGCTGCTCAAGCGGATCAAGACGTTTCAGAGTTCGGCCTTCAGCATTGGCTTGTCCGAGAATGCGGTTGACTGCATTTTTTGCATGCAACTGTTTCAGCACATCGACACCGCCGAACATCGGCTGGCGATGCTCGAAGAGTTTCATCGGGTCAGCCGCGACACCGTGATTGTGGCGGTTCGGGTCGATGCGCATTTCAAGCTGCGGCGCTCCGGTACGCAAGGCGCCGCGCCCCGGTTGCTGGCCAACAAGGGGCAGGTGGAAGGCGAATTCAAGCGCGCGGGTTTCCGCGTGCTCAGTCATCAGGACTTCCTGCCGGGCTGCGCGCGGATGCGTGTCTATGTCCTGCGTAAGGCAAGTTAGTCTCCGCTTGTCAGACATTTCTTGCCGTCAAGCAGGTCTTTTCGCTAAAGCTCTTGTTCAGTGGAGGCGCGGAAATCGCCGGGGGCGATATATACTGCGCGCCATTCTTCAAGGGAGAGCCGTGTGGCCATCGATATTCACTGGATTCGCGACAACGATAGCCTCGGTCAGTTTTGCGCCAAGTGGCAGCAACTGCCATTCGTTGCCCTCGACACCGAATTCATGCGGGTCGACACCTTTTACCCGATCGCAGGCTTGCTGCAGGTCGGCGATGGTGTACGCGCTTACCTGATTGATCCGCTGACCATCGATAACTGGCAGCCGCTGGCCGCGTTGCTGGAAAACCCGGCGGTGGTAAAAGTCGTCCACGCTTGCAGCGAAGACCTCGAAGTATTGTTGCGCCTGACCGGCAGCCTGCCGACGCCGCTGTTCGACACGCAGCTGGCCGCCGCCTACCTGAACCTCGGTTTTTCCATGGGCTACTCGCGGTTGGTGCAAGCCGTGCTGGACATCGACCTGCCCAAGGGCGAGACCCGTTCCGACTGGCTGCAACGTCCGCTTTCCGACACCCAGATCAGCTATGCCGCCGAAGATGCCGTGCACCTCGCGGAAGTTTTCGTACAGCTTCGGCCGAAATTGTCTGACGACAAGTACAACTGGGTGCTGGAGGACGGTGCCGAGCTGGTGGCCAACCTGCGCCGCGAAGTCGATCCGTACGAGGTGTATCGCGACGCCAAACTGGCGTGGAAGCTCTCCCGTGCGCAACTCGCCGTGTTGCGTGAACTCTGTGCCTGGCGTGAACGCGAGGCCCGCGCCCGTGATCTGCCGCGCAACCGCATTGTTCGCGAGCACTCGCTGTGGCCACTGGCACGCACGCAACCGGACAACCTCGGCGCGCTGGCGAAAATCGA
Organism: Pseudomonas sp. NPDC086278; assembly: GCF_050280905.1. Classification (NCBI taxonomy): domain Bacteria; kingdom Pseudomonadati; phylum Pseudomonadota; class Gammaproteobacteria; order Pseudomonadales; family Pseudomonadaceae; genus Pseudomonas; species Pseudomonas sp. NPDC086278. The sequence goes on along the minus strand of NZ_JBNNWE010000059.1, from coordinate 10,710 downwards.
AGACATGCACCCGCGCACCGTGCGTCAGGACGGCGAGTTTCTGCTTGATCTGATCAAGCGCTCTGCCAGTGTGTCGCCAGACCAGTGGCCGCCGGCCGTGCCGGAACCGTTGCCGGTGGACGCCGCCGCGCTGATCAAGCAACTGCGCGCCTTGGGCCAGGCCGAAGCCGAGCGCCTGGATGTTGCGCCAGAACTGATGCTGCGCAAGAAAACCCTGGAAGCGCTGCTCAAGAGCGGCTTCCCCAATGGTCCTTACCAATTGCCTGATTCGCTGCGTGGCTGGCGCCGCGAATTGATGGGCCAGGCGCTGCTCGACAGCCTGGCCACCGCCGGAGAACAGCCTTGAAACGTATTTGCTCCATTTATCGAAGCCTGAAGAAAAACGAGATGTACCTCTATGTGCTCAAAAGCGATGCACTGGAGCGCGTACCGGAAAGTCTGATGGCCGCTTTCGGCAAACCTCACCACGCCTTCGATCTGGTGTTGACCCCCGAGCGCAAGCTGTCGCGCGAGGACATCACCGTGGTCCTGGAAAACCTCGACAAGCAGGGCTATCACCTGCAAATGCCGCCGGCTGAAGACGAGTACATCGAGCATCTGCCGGAAGAACTGCTGCGCCGCAACGACCCGATGTAACCGGCAGACAGGTTCTGTTCAGAGTCTGTGTGAAACACTGGAATAATTTTTGAGCGATGGCTGCGACGAGGGAGGGGTACTCCTTCGGCGGCTCTTCGCACGGTTTTTGAAAGGTTTGAAACATGCGCGTTCTGATTGCTGAACACGATCACCCGGTGTACGCACAACTGTTGCGTCAGGCGGCACCCGAGCTGGAAGTGCTGACCAGTGGCGACTCCGCCGAACTGGCCCGCCTGGCGGCGGACTGCCCCGTCTGGCTGGGCCAGCCGGACTTGCTGGCCACCCTGTTGCGACAGGGCCACGAGCCGCAATGGCTGCAATCGACCTGGGCGGGCATTACGCCGCTGCTGGCCGACGGCTTGCCCCGTGACTATCGCCTGACCCGGGCGGTGGGGATTTTCGGTCAGGTCATGGCCGAATACGTGCTGACGTACTTGCTCGGCCACGAGCGCGAAGTGCTGGCGCGGCTGGTCAGCCAGGTCGAGCGCAAATGGGACAACCGCCTGGGCCAGAGCCTGGCAGGTCGCAAAGTGTTGATCGTCGGCACCGGCGACATCGGTCAGACCGTGGCGCAGTTCCTGCTGCCGTTCGGCGTCGAGTTGTACGGCATCGCCAGCGAAGCCCGCGAGCAGGCGCCGTTTGTTGAAGTCGGCGCGCTGGCGGACTTGCCGCGTCTGGTCGGCGAAGTGGATTACGTGATCAATCTGCTGCCCAACACCCCCACGACCCACGACCTGTACGATGCAGCGCTGTTCAAGCAATTCAAGCCGACCGGGTTGTTCATCAACGTCGGACGTGGCGTGGCCGTGGTTGACGCCGACCTGGTGGAGGCCTTGAAAGAAGGGCATCTGGCGGGCGCGGTGATTGACGTCTGCCGTCAGGAACCATTGCCGCAACGTCATCCGTTCTGGACCGCGTGGGGGCTGCTGCTGACCGGTCACAGCTCGGCGCCGACGTCACCGTCGGCGATGGTCAACCTGTTTGTCGAGAACCTGCGGGCGTATCAGGCGGGTGAAGCATTGCGCGGGGAAGTGGATTTCAATCGCGGGTATTAAAACCACCGCAAAAAACCTGTGGGAGCGGGCTTGCTCGCGAAAGCGGTGTCTCAGTCGGTATCAATGGTGACTGATACTCCGCTTTCGCGAGCAAGCCCGCTCCCACAGGGGTTCCAGGGTGTTGATTAGAGGGTGAAATCGCCTTCAGCCGCCAGTTCGCTCAACGGGCGACGCGGGCTCGGTTGTTCACGGGCTTGCAGGTAATCCGCCAGCGTCGCCTTGTCCCCCAGCTTGCCCACCGCCACCGCCGCGTGCAGCGCGTAACACTGGGGAATGTTCAGCTCTTTACGGGTCAGGTCCTGATCGAAACCCGCCATGCCGTGGGTGTGCCAGCCGCTGATGCTCGCTTGCAATGCCAGATGGCCCCAGGCCGAGCCGGTGTCGAAGGTGTGCCACAGCGCCGGGGTTTCTTCGCTCGCGCCCGGCGCCGCAAACGTGGTTTTCGAGATCACGATCACCAGCGCCGAGGCGTGTTGCGCCCAGCCGCGGTTGAATTCGTTGAGCAAACCCAGGAACCGCTCCCAGTTCGGCGTATCGCGGCGCGCGTACAGAAACCGCCACGGCTGCGAGTTGTAGGCCGAAGGCGCCCAGCGTGCGGCTTCAAAAAAGCTCAACAGGGTGGCTTCGGGAATGGACTCGCCCGTGAACGCACGGGGCGACCAGCGATCGGTGAACTGCGGGTGAATGGCGTAATCGGCAACGCGTGGGCTGGCACTCATCAAGAGATTCCTTGCTACGTTTGAAAGTGAGGGGCGACGCGAAACCCTACTGGGCGGCGCAAAAACGTACAAGCCCGATCTACCGGCAGTCGCCAATGCTTGGCCCACGGGGCTCTGCGCACTAGACTGGCGGCCTTTTCACCACCTGATGTTGATGTTTTAGCCATGGTCGCCAACGACGAACCGTTCTGGATACGCAAAACCCTCGATCAACTCGATCAAGAGGAATGGGAATCGCTCTGCGACGGCTGTGGCTTGTGCTGCCTGCAAAAACTCGAAGACGAAGACGATAACTCGGTCTATTACACGCGCATCGCCTGCAAGTTGCTGGACCTGAAAACCTGCCAGTGCACCGATTACCCCAACCGTCGTGACTTCGTGCCGGACTGCATTCAGCTCACGCCGGGCAAGGCTGACGAGTTCAAATGGCTGCCGCCGACCTGCGGTTATCGGCTGGTCAGCGAGGGCAAGGACCTGCCGTTCTGGCATCACCTGGTTTGCGGTGATCGCGATGCGGTGCACCACGAACGGATTTCACAATCAGGGCGCATGCTCGCCGAGGGCAGCGTGCCTGAAGACGATTGGGAAGATCATCTGATTTTCCGCGCGGGCTGAGCGCATACGGTTTTCACGTTTCACGAAGGAGTGTGTATGGCTGTGGGATTGCGGCTGGCGTTGGCCGCCGGGCTACTGGCCCTGAGTTCGTCGGTGTGGGCGGCGAAAAAAGTCGATCTGGATTACCACGTGCGCCTGCTGCCACAAAGCGATCAGGCCGAAGTGCGGCTGACCCTCGCCCAAGGCTCGGCGGTTCGCAGCCTGGATTTCGACCTCGGCGACGGCAGCCGCTACAGCGACTTCAAGGCCGACGGCCAATGGCAACTCACACCCGGCAAAGCGACGCGCGGTGTCTGGCGTCCGGCTACCGACAAGGCCAGCCTGACCTACCGCGTGCGCGTCAGCCATGTCCGCAAGAACGGCAGCTTCGACACCCGCATGACCCCGACCTGGGCGTTGATGCGTGGGGATGACCTGGTGCCGTCGGCCAAACTCGATCAGCAGGACGGCATCGAGCTGGTTTCACGCCTGGAATTCGAGCTGCCCGCTGGCTGGAAGAGCGTCGAAACCGCTTGGCCGCGCATCGGCAAGAACAAGTTCCGGGTCGACAATGTTTCGCGCCTGTTCGACCGTCCCACCGGCTGGATGCTGGCCGGCCATCTCGGCAGCCGTCGCACGCGTCTGGGCGAAACCGAAGTCACCGTTGCCTCGCCGCAGGGCCAGGGCATGCACCGCATGGACGTGCTGACGTTGCTGACCTTTGTCTGGCCGCAAGTGCAGGCGGTATTCCCGCGTCATCCGGGCAAGCTGCTGATTGTCGGCGCCAATGACCCGATGTGGCGCGGCAGCCTCGCGGCGCGCGACTCGATCTACCTCAACACACGCCTGCCGCTGGTCAGCGAAAGTGGCAGCAGCGCGTTGGTGCGTGAACTGGTGCGGGTGTTCGGGCGCATTGACGACCAGCAGCGCAGCGACTGGATCAGCGAAGGGTTTGCCGAGTATTACGCCATCGAACTGGTGCGCCGCGCGGGCGGCCTGAGTGATGAGCGGTATGAAAGCCTGAAGAAGAAGTTGATCAGGGATGGACAGAAGGTCACAACGTTGCGGGGCGAACAGATCAGCCCCGCACAGATCGGCAAAGCGGTCTTGTTGCTGAGCGAGCTGGATCAGGAAATTCGGATCAAAACCCGCAACAAGCGTTCGCTGGACGACGTATTGCGCGGGGCGATGCATCTGGAAAGCGTGGATACCAAGGGATTTGTTCAACTGGCGGAAAGCGTGATCGGCGAGTCTTCCAAGGTGCTCGATACCGAGTTGCTTCAGTAATACCGCCTTCGTCGGCACGCCGCCCGCAGCAAGCCCGCTTCCACAGTGGTCTGGTGTACGACCCGGATCAACTGTGGGAGCGGGCTTGCTGCGGGCGGCGTTCCGACGAAGAGGCCACAAGCCGCAATACACCTCCCGGATCAAACCCCGGCTTTGGGCGAATTCAGCGAATCATTCCCGGTCACCGTGGCGGTTTTGGTCGCCGCCTCGGCATTCGCCTTCAACTTGTTCAACTCTTCCCCGGCCCGCTCGATCTTCGCCCGCACGTTGTTCATGTCCTGACGGCTTTTTTCCAGCAGGCTCTTGGCCGAACTGTGCCCGGTGATGCCGCGCGCCAGCGCGACGCCGCCGATGGCCACCTGAATCAGGCCGAAGATCCCGCCGCGACGCAGGCCCTTGCCCATCATCACCACGCCACCTGCCAGGGAACCGACGCGTTCCCAACCATGAACGTTCTGCTCGGGGTGGCTCTGAAACGGGGTGTGTTCGATGCGCTCGACGCGTTTGAGTTCGCTCATGATCTGTCTCCGGGCTGAGTCAGCCGCTTCAGTTGTAGATAGTTAAGCTGACTGCCGAAGCGGGCGGCTTGTTCCATCGGATGTGCGGGGATTCAGCGGAATTTCGCCCCGGAGCGGGTGTTGAGTCCCTTGGCCATGCGGTCGTAGAGCACGACGTTGACGGTGGCGGCCAGGTTCATGCAACCGGTGGTCGGGATGTAGACCACGTCTTCGCACCAGTCGCGAATCTCTTTATCGAGCGAGCCGTCTTCCGGGCCGAAGATGTACAGCGCGCGGTCCGGGTGGGTGTATTCCGGCAACGAGCGGGCGCCTTCGACCAGTTCCACGGCGACCGGCACGCAACCCAACGGCAGGATTTTTTTCAGGTCGTCGATGCCGATCAGCGGGATGTCGTAGTGAACGCGCTTGGTGTCGGTGACGAAATCGGCGGCGCGTTCATAACGCTTGCCGGTGTAGAACACGGACGCCACGCCATAGCAGCCGGCGGCGCGCATGACCGAGCCGACGTTTTCCGGTGATTTGGGGTTATACAAACCAATGCAGCTGTACCGTTTGTCTGCCACGAGCGGGGTGCCTTCGGGGAAAAAACGGCGATTATACGGGGATTGGGGGAGGGGTGTTCGGTTTGAGATTGGTGGTGTCTGGGCGGGCCTCTTCGCGAGCAAGCCCGCTCCCACAATGGATCTGTGTCGTACACAAAAAACCATTGTGGGAGCGGGCTTGTTCGCGAAGGGGCCGGTTCAGGCACCGAGATCTTCAATCCTCTTTCTTCATCAACCCGGCCAACGCCGCAAACGGGTTATGCGTCGCCTTGGCGATTTTCGGACTGCTCAACGAGCCTTCGCTGAAATATTGCTGGTCGGTGTACCGCGAGTGCTCGTTGTCGTGGCAGTACAGGCACAACAACTCCCAGTTCGAGCCGTCCTGCGGATTGTTGTCGTGGTTGTGATCGCGGTGGTGCACCGTCAGCTCACTCAAGCGTTTGCCGGAAAATTCGCGGGTGCAGCGACCGCACACGTGCGGGTACATCTTCAGGGCCTTGTCGCGGTAACCCATTTCCTTGTCGCGCTGGTTGTCGGCGAGGATACGGTCCAGCTTCGAGGTGTTGGGCGGTGTTGACGAACTCATGGGTTCACCTTTGTAAAAGACTAATGACGGTATAGGTGGAGTCTAGCTCAGCCCTTGAGCTTCTCGGCAATCCAGATGGTGTGGCGCGTGCCCTTGTTGCCGTGGGCGAAGACTTGCACTTCCTCGGCCTTGAAGCCGGCCTTCTTCAGCTTGTCGGAAAACTGCTTGTCGGCGCTGGCCGACCACACCGCCAGCACGCCTTTGGGGCGCAGGGCCTTGGCGCAGGCGCTCAGGCCACCGGCAGAGTAGAGCCAGCTGTTGGCGCGCTGGGTCAGGCCTTCGGGGCCGTTGTCGACGTCGAGCATGATCGCGTCAAACCCTTGCGGCTCGGCTTGCAGCACTTTGGCCACGTCTTCCTGGCGGATCACGGTGCGCGGGTCGAGCAGCGGGTGGCCGGCCTTTTCGCCCAGCGCTCCACGGTTCCATTCCACAACCCCCGGCACCAGTTCGGCGACCACCACTTCAGCGGTCTTGCCCAAATGTTTAAGCGCGGAGGCGAGGGTGAAGCCCATGCCCAACCCGCCGATCAACACCCGCGAGTTCGGTCGGCCGGCGACTTTGCGGCACGGGATCTCGGCCAGTGCATCCTCGGAGCCGTGCATGCGGGTGTTCATCAACTGCCCGCCGTCGCCGCCCTGGATCTTGATCACGAAATCCTCACCGTATTCGAACAGGCACAGGGCACCGCCGTTCTCGGGGATAGGGGCGGTGTCGAGTAGAACGAAACGTTTCATGGGGCGCTCTTGAGAAGAATGGGCATTGGGGGAAGGCAAACAATCGCGGTTGGGAGTAGCCTGCAACAGACAACAAGGCCAACGGAGCCATTGATGAAGCGCGCTATTCTAACGGTCATTGCCTTGGCCGCGCTCTCTATAAGTGCGGTGCAGGCCCAGCAGACGATTCCCGCCGTCACGGCGCCGATGCCCGGTTCGCCGGGCACCGCAACCCCGACGCCGTATCCACCCGCCACCCCGACCACACTGCCCAAGGCCGGCCCGGGCAGTGGTGGCCCGCCGCTGGTGCCGATTGAAATGCCCAGCCCGCCGTCAAAGGATCAGCCGTTGCCGGGGCTTGACCAGAACAGCACGAAAAACAAGTCGCCGGGCGGCTAGACCTGTTGCGAGAGCAGTTGCCCGTCGGCCATGCGCAAGCGTTTGGACAGTGAAACGGCGAGGGCGCGGATGATCTTGGCGGCGATTTTTGGCGCATCGTTGAGCATTTTTTCCAGCGAATCCTTGCCCAGATTCAGTAACTGGCATTGGCTCGCGGCGACGCAACTGGCCGAACGTCGCTCGCCATCGAGCACGGCCATTTCGCCGAACGAGCGACCGCTGCGCAACGTGGCCATGGTCACCAGTTGCCCGTCGCCATTGATCTTCTGCACCGCCACCTGGCCGGTGTGGATGATGCACATGAAGCTGCCGGCATCGCCCTCGTGGAAAATTTCCTCGCCCTGGGCCACGGTGCTGATGCTGAAATAGCCCGAGGCCGCCGCAAGGTCGGCGGGCAGCAGTTGATCGAACAGGCCGCAGTCCATCAGCCAGTCGCGAATTTCATTGTTCAGTAAGGTCGGTTCTGACATGTCGTCACGGTCTTTTTTTTGTGATGTGTTGCTGTTCCGGGCCTGAAGGCTCACTGCATGTCTCTTGTGGGAGCGGGCCCGGCGTACAAGTCTTAAGACCTGTTCGCCGAGCCAAGTTCCTCAGGCAATCCGCCAAACCTTGAAAACAAACGCGTATTCGAGTGCTACGTCACGCAATCCCTGATATCGACCGCTCATCCCGCCATGCCCGGCGCCCAGTTCGGTCTTGAGCAGCAGTGGATTGTCGTCCGTCTTGGTCGCGCGCAATTTCGCCACCCACTTCGCCGCTTCCCAATACTGCACGCGGCTGTCGTTGTAGCCGGCGATCACCAGCGTCGCCGGGTAGGCTTGGGCGGTGACGTTTTCGTACGGGGCGTAGGCCTTGAGCCGATCAAAAACGTCCGGCTCCTCAGGATTGCCCCACTCGTCGTATTCCGTGACGGTGAGTGGCAGATCCGGGTCGAGCATGGTGTTGAGCACGTCGACGAACGGCACTTCGGCAATTGCCGCCGCGAACAGCTCCGGCCGCTGGTTGAGTACCGCGCCAATCAGCAAGCCACCCGCGCTGCCGCCGCTTATCGCCAGTTGCGCCGGGGTGGTAAACCCGTTGGCGATCAAATGCTCGGCGCAGGCGATGAAGTCGCTGAAGGTGTTGTGCTTGTGTTCCTGTTTACCGGCGCGATACCAGGCTTCACCCAGTTCGCCGCCGCCACGCACGTGGGCGATGGCAAACGCCACGCCGCGATCGAGCAGGCTCAAACGGGCGTGGGAAAACCACGGGTCGAGGCTTTCGCCGTAAGCGCCGTAGCCGTACAGATAAAGCGGCACGGGTTGGCCGAGCGCTTCGCGTTTGACCACCAGGCTGATCGGCACTTGCGTACCGTCCGGGGCGGTCGCCCACAGGCGCTGGCTGACGTAGGCATCGGCGTCGAACGGGCCGAGTACCGGGGTTTCCTTCAGCACTTTCTGTTCGCCGCTAGCCAGTTCCAGCTGACGCACCTGCGCCGGACGGTTCAGCGCTTCGTAACGCAACCGAATGCGCTCGCTGACAAATTCCAGGCTGTTCTGCACGTGCAGGCTGTACGCCGCATCCGGCAGTTGCACGCGGTAGCTCGGCAGGTCTTGCGGGTGAACCTCGATCACCGGCAAACCGCCGACCCGCAGGCTCAGGGTCAAGGCGCCAACGTTCAGACTCATGCCTTCAAGCATCGTCGTGGCGCTGTGCGCGATCAGGTTTTGCCAGTCGGCTTCGACGGGCGGCACGCCGGTATCGACGGCGTGATACAGCGCGAAGTTGATGCCGTCGCGGTTGGTGCGAATGAACCAGGTCCAGGCGCCGTTCAGGGTGCCGTGGTCGACGTCATATTCGTGGTCTTCGACCCGTGGCGCCAGGCAGGTAAACGCCCCGTGTGGCTGATCCGCGTCGAGGGCCCAGACTTCACTGGTGGTCTTGCTGCCCAGCGACAGCAGCAATTGCAGTTCGGAACTTGAGCGGTAGCAATGCAGGAAGAAGCGACCGTCCGGCTCATGGAACACTTCTTCGGCTGCTGTGCCGTCCAGGCGATAACGGAACAGCTTGTGCGGGCGATGGGTGTCGTCCAGTTCGCCGAAGAACAGCGTCAGGCTGTCGTTGGCCCAGGTCATGCTGCCGTCGCAGTCCTCGAACTCCAGTTCGCTGACCCGTCCGCTGGACAATTCCTTCACGAACAGCGTGTAAATCTCATCGCCCGTGGCGTCGATGCTGTAGGCCAGGCGCTGGTGGTCCGGGCTGATACTGAACGCACCCAGGGAAAAGAAGCCGCCGTTTGCCAGTTCGTTCGGGTCCAGCAGCAATTGCTCTTGGCTTTCATCGAGTTGCAGGCTGTCATCGGCCGGGCGCGGGCAGCGGTAATGCCGGGCGTATTCGTCACCGGCGGTGGTGCGGGTGTAATACAGGTACGGGCCCCACGGCGAGGGCAGCGACAGGTCAGTTTCGAGAATCCGCCCCTTGATTTCTTCGAACAGCGTGTCGCGCAGTTCGGCCTGATCGGCGGTTTGCGCCTCTTGATAGCTGTTTTCAGCCTTCAAATAGTCGAGCACGGCGTCGGTGTCGCGTTCCTGCAGCCAGGCATACGGGTCGGCGCCATCGGCCTTGTGGGCAATGGGCGCGGCGGAAACGTTGGCGGATAAGGGCATGAAGGGCTCTCGGACGATGTACGGAATAAAGTTTTCGCAGGTCTTGGATGCCTGCGCCGAACCTGTGGGAGCGGGCTTGTATTGGGACAAGCCGGACGGGCGAAAAGTCGTTACTATAAGCGCCTCTTTGCCTGCCTTGCCATGGACACCATGACCGAGAACGACTATCTGATCGCCTGGGGCCTCTACGCCTTTGCCGCTTTAGGCTGCCTGTTGGTGTGGATGCGCATCACCCGCTGGATGTGGCGCTGGCTGCGCGAACCGCTGCGGTTGCTGGTGGCGGTGTTGCTGTTCAGCCCGACCATCATCGACCCGGTGAAGGAAAAAGTCGCCCCGGCCATCGCCATCACCGCGCTGGACCTGGCCTTCAAGGTCGGCAACAACGCCTGGCGAGCGATTTCCGACTTGTTCATGTACGGCATGATCGCGTTCGGCATTTACCTGGTGTTTGTGGCAATCCGCTTTCCCATCGAACGCGCGTCCAATGCCCGCAAGGAACAGGCTGCCGCTGCCAGGGCGGCGGCCAAGGCCGACGACCGTGAGGACGATCAGCTCTTCGGCGGTGCCGGCGATGATCGCTACGGTCGCCCGCCGGTGCCGAGCAACCCTCAGCGTTTGCGGGTCGAGCCGCGTTTGTGATCCGGTCCTGAAGCGAGAATTCCGAGCATGTGTGAGTTATTGGGCATGAGCGCCAATGTGCCGACCGATATCGTCTTCAGCTTCACCGGGCTGATGCAGCGCGGCGGCCGCACCGGTCCGCACCGTGACGGTTGGGGCATCGCGTTCTATGAAGGGCGTGGCCTGCGCCTGTTCCAGGACCCGGCGGCGAGCTGCGAGTCCGAAGTCGCCAACCTGGTGCAGCGCTATCCGATCAAAAGCGAAGTGGTCATCGGACACATCCGCCAGGCCAATGTCGGCAAGGTCTGCCTGTCCAACACCCATCCGTTTGTCCGCGAACTGTGGGGGCGCAACTGGTGTTTCGCCCACAACGGGCAGCTCGCGGATTTTGCACCGAT
>NZ_JBNNWE010000058.1:0-38659 GCF_050280905.1 Pseudomonas sp. NPDC086278 | reverse complement strand
CCACCTCGCTGCGTACCGAAATATCCCCCCGGTGTTTCTTCACGATGCCATAGGACAGGGACAAGCCAAGCCCTGCGCCGAGGGCAAAGTCGATGCTGGCATCGAGTTTTTCCTGTTCGGCGCGTGGCGCACGACCCAGGACGAAATTTGAAACCATACTGGCAACGCCCGGGTGGCCAATGCCAAGCCGCAAGCGGTGAAAGGTATTCTGATTGCCCAGTTGCGCGATGATGTCGCGCAACCCGTTGTGACCGCCATGGCCGCCGCCCTGCTTGAGCTTGGCGACGCCCGGAGGCAGATCGAGTTCGTCATGCGCCACCAGGATTTCTTCAGGCGTAATGCGGAAGAAGCCGGCAAGTGCCGCCACGGCCTGGCCGCTGCGGTTCATGTAGGTGGTGGGAATCAGCAGACGAACATCCTGACCCTGATGCGAATAGCGCCCGGTCAGGCCGAAATATTTGCGATCCGCCACAAGGTTTACGCCTTGTGCGTGCGCGATGCGCTCAACAAAAAGGGCCCCTGCGTTATGCCGGGTCTGTTCGTATTCAGCGCCTGGATTTCCCAGGCCAACGATCAGTTTGATGGCAGTCACGATAGGGGCCCTTCCTTGGAGTGGTGGATAACATCGCCGCGACAAGTGTGTGCGGCGAAAGTGGACGACAAGTGCTCATTTACCATTATGTAAACTCCGCGTTCTCGCCCGCTTTCTCGCTACGTTCCAGTCCGCGATGTTACTTGATCACTCCGGCATGACAGAGTGAATTACTCTGCTGCGCCTTCTTCGGTAGCTTCTGGAGCAACACGTGGAGCGTGAACGTTGGCAACAGCCTTGTCGTCACCGTGTGCCAGAGCAACAAACTCAACGCCTTTAGGGGCTTTGAGGTCAGACAGGTGAATGATCGAGCCGATTTCGGCGTTAGCCAGGTCGACTTCGATGAATTCAGGCAGGTCTTTTGGCAGGCAGGTCACTTCGATTTCAGCAACAACGTGCGAAACTTCGCCGCCTTTCTTGATCGGCGCTTCTTCGCCGATGAAGTGTACAGGCACGATAGCGGTCAGTTTCTGACCAGCGATCACGCGTACGAAGTCAGCGTGCAACACGTGGCCTTTGGCCGGGTGACGCTGCAGTGCCTTGATGATTACGTTTTGCTTGGTGCCGCCAACGTTCAGCTCGATGATGTGGCTGTAAGCCGCTTCGTTTTCGAGCAGTTTGGCAACTTCTTTAGCCAGCATGCTGATGGATTCAGGGGCTTTTTCGCCACCGTAAACTACAGCAGGTACCAGGCTTGCGAGACGACGCAGGCGGCGGCTCGCACCTTTCCCCAGGTCGGAACGCACTTCAGCATTCAGAGTAAAATCGTTCATGTTGTATCTCCAAAATAACCACATTCGCCCCAGCGGTTGCGACCAGCGCTAAAGGCGATATGGGCAAAAAAGCCCCGCCCCGACAGGAATGCCGGGGCGGGGCGCTTTTCGTCAACGAGATGTAATGGAAAGGGCAGGGCCCTTAACGGAACATCGCGCTGATCGATTCTTCATTGCTGATGCGGCGGACCGCCTCGGCAACCACCGGCGCGATATCCAGTTGACGGATACGCGAGCAGGCTTGAGCAGCAGCGGACAACGGGATGGTGTTAGTCACCACCAGTTCGTCCAGCATGGAATTTTCAATGTTTTCGATCGCCCGACCGGACAGCACAGGGTGTGTGCAGTAGGCGAAAACCTTGGCAGCGCCATGCTCTTTCAAAGCCTTTGCCGCATGGCACAGAGTGCCGGCGGTATCGACCATGTCATCGACCAGAATGCAGGTACGCCCTTCGACATCGCCGATGATATGCATCACTTCAGAGTGATTGGCTTTCTCACGGCGTTTGTCGATGATCCCGAGATCCACGCCCAGGGATTTGGCAACAGCCCGTGCACGCACGACGCCGCCAATGTCCGGGGACACGATCATCAGGTTTTCGAAGCGCTGATCTTCAATGTCATCCACCAGAACCGGGGAGCCGTAGATGTTATCTACCGGAATATCGAAGAAGCCCTGGATTTGGTCAGCATGCAGATCAACCGTGAGAACACGGTCGATGCCGACTACGGTAAGCATGTCAGCCACGACTTTCGCGCTGATAGCCACACGTGCGGAACGCGGACGGCGATCCTGACGGGCATAACCAAAGTAAGGAATAACAGCAGTGATACGAGTAGCCGAGGAGCGGCGGAAGGCGTCAGCCATCACTACCAGTTCCATCAGGTTATCGTTGGTCGGAGCGCAAGTCGGCTGAATAATGAAGACATCTTTACCGCGGACGTTTTCATTGATCTCGGCAGTAATTTCGCCGTCGGAAAACTTGCCGACAGAGATGTCACCGAGAGGGATATGCAGCTGACGTACGACACGCCGAGCCAGATCGGGGTTAGCGTTCCCCGTAAAGACCATCATCTTGGACACGCGCAGTACCTGAAGGCTGAGGGTAACCTGGATGAGTATAGGAAAATGGCAGGGGCGGCTGGATTCGAACCAACGCATGGCAGGATCAAAACCTGCTGCCTTACCGCTTGGCGACGCCCCTGTATCTGTTGCAACGATTACCCAGTAATCGGTTCCTTTAGAGCAGACTTTGCAGCGTGCGATGCAACATCGAAACGTTGCTTCCCTTTGCTACAAACCCTGTAAGGGTCTCTGTAAGAAGGGCCGAGACTTTATCAGCTTCAGCTTTGCTTGGGAAGCCCCCAAACACACAACTTCCAGTTCCGGTAAGTTTTGCTTCGGTAAATTTACCTAACAAATTCAATGCGTTACGAACATCCGGATAACGCCTTGCTACTACCGGCAAGCAGTCATTACGACTGTTTCCCTTGGGAACGGGGCGCACTTTAATGGGAGAAGAGTTACGTGTCAACAACGGATCTGAAAAAATTTCTGCTGTACTTACAGATACTTGCGGCACCAGCACGACATACCACGGTTCTTCGGGTTCTACGGGGGTCAATTTCTCCCCGACGCCCTCGGCAAAAGCCGCATGGCCGCGCACGAAAACCGGGACGTCGGCGCCCAGCGTCAGGCCCAGTTCGGCCAGTCGATTTTCATCCCAGCCCAGTTGCCACAGGTGGTTCAGGCCAAGCAGGGTGGTCGCGGCATTGGAGCTGCCGCCACCGATTCCACCGCCCATGGGCAGGATTTTGTCGATCCAGATATCAATGCCGAGCGCACAACCGGATTGCGCCTGAAGTGTTTTCGCGGCTTTGACGATCAGGTTGCTGTCGTGAGGAACGCCGGCGAATTCGGTGTGCAACTGAATCACGCCGTCATCGCGCACGGCGAAGGTGATCTCATCGCCGTAGTCGAGAAACTGAAAAATCGTCTGCAGTTCGTGGTAGCCGTCTGCACGGCGGCCAAGAATGTGCAGCATCAGATTGAGTTTGGCCGGCGAGGGCAGCGTCAAGCGCGCAGCAGTCATGGTCACTGCCCCAGTTTGCGTGGTTGCCATTCCTTGATCACCAGCGTGACGTCAAGGTCGGTGCCGTGCAGCTTGATTCGCTCGGGCAACCAGTAGCCGTTTTGTTCGGCGTAACTCAGGTATTCGACTTGCCAGCCATCCTGCTCGAGGCTGGCCAGACGGCTGTCGGCGTCCAGGGTCAGGCGACTTTTGCTGTCCGGCGCCGGCAGTCCGCGAACCCACCAGGCCAGATTGGACACGGGCAATTTCCAGCCGAGTTGTTCTTCGAGCAGCGCTTCCGGAGAGGTCGCGTCATAACGACCCTGGTTGGCGACTTCCAGCGAAACTTTGCCAGGACGGCCGGTCAGCCGCGCCGCGCCACGACCCAGTGGGCCGGAGAGCCGGATGTCGTAGTAATCCTGTCGTTGCAGCCAGAACAACGTGCCGCTGCCCGAATCCTTGGGGGCGCGGATGCCGATCTTGCCGTTGATCTGCCAGCCGTCGAGCGCGGTCAGTTGCTCTTTGTACGCGCGCCATTGGGCCGGGTTGCCTTGGCCCTGGACCGATTCGCGAGCGCCGAAACCCGCACAACCGGCGAGCAGGGCGATAAAACTGAAAACAATGAAGTGGCGCAAAAACATAATCTTAAAGAGTCTCTGATCCGGTCAGGCGCTTGATGGTGCCGCGCAGGGTAGGGCTGTCGGGTTGTTCCTTGAGGAACTTACCCCAAACTTGTTTGGCTTCGCGTTGCTTGCCGTTGGCCCACAGGACTTCGCCCAGGTGAGCAGCGACTTCCTGATCAGGGAAACGGTCCAGTGCCTGGCGCAGATAGCGCTCGGCTTCATCAAGATTGCCCAAGCGGAAATTCACCCAGCCAAGGCTGTCGAGCACCGCCGGGTCTTCCGGATTGATCTGGTGAGCCTGTTCGATCAGGGCCTTGGCCTCGGCATAACGCGTGGTGCGGTCGGACAGGGTGTAGCCGAGAGCGTTCAGTGCCATCGCATTGTCCGGGTCGCGCTTGATGATCAGGCGCAGGTCTTTTTCCATCTGTGCCAGGTCATTGCGCTTCTCCGCCTGCATGGCGCGGGTGTACAGCAGATTCAAATCGTCCGGGTATTGCTGCAAGGCTTTCTGCAATACACCCCAGGCCTTGTCTCCCTGTTTATTGGCGGACAGGGTTTCGGCTTCGATCAGGTACAACTGAATCGCGTAATCCGGCTGCTCGTCGCGCTCGGTCGCCAGACGGCTTTGCGCTTCGGCGGTCTTGCCGTTGTTCATCAGGATGTCGGTTTGACGCAACTGTGCCGGCACGAAGTCATTGCCCGGCCCGACCTGGGCGTATTCGAGCAATGCGCCTTGCGGATCGTTGCGTTCTTCAGCGATACGACCAAGGTTCAAATGCGCCGAATCGACGTGGCTGTCGCGCGCGATCAGGTCTTCCAGGTAACCCTTGGCCTCGTCCCAGGCCTTGGCTTCGAGGCAGACCAGCGCCAGGGAGTAACGCAGTTCGTCATCTTCCGGGTATTGCTGAACCAGGCTCGAGAACTCGGCTTTGGCGTCGGCCATGCGATCCTGTTCCACCAGCATGCGCGCGTAAGTCAGGCGCAGGCGTTTGTCGTCCGGGTATTTCTTGATGCTTTTTTGCAGCAACGGCAAGGCTTCGTCGCCACGGTTGAGCGTTTGCAGCAAGCGGGCGCGCAGCAGGATCGGGGCAATTTCGCCGTCCTCCGGCGGGTTGCTTTCCAGCAGCGCCAGCGCGCCTTTGGCGTCGCCGTCCTGCTGCATCAGCAAAGCCTTGCCGAAAATCAGCTGACTGTTGTTCGGGTGGCGCTGCAACAGACGGTCAAAACTTTTCATCAAACCGTTGCGCGTGTCCTGGTCGGTATCGGCCGCGGACAGGGCGAGGAAGTCAAAGTGCGTGTCGCCTTTGCCTTGCAGGACTTTCTCCATGTAGACCATGGAGTCGTCGTAACGCCCGGCGCGCGCCAGTTGCACGGCCGCCGCGCGTTGCGCCTCAAGGTCGTCCGGGGCGTTTTTCGCCCAGATCAGCGCGGTATCGAGGGCGGCCTGATCGGCGCCCAGGTACTCGGCGATGCGGAACGCCCGTTCGGAGATGCCCGGATCCTGAGTGTTGATGGCCTGGGTCACGTAGTTGTCCAGCGCAATGTCGAAACGATTGCGTTGGCCAGCCAGTTCGGCGCTCAACAGGCTGAAGATGGTTTCTTCACTGAATGAGCTGTAAACCTTGGGCTTTTCAGGGGCCGGAGTGCTGTCTTCAACCGGCGGCGTACCGTCCGGCGACACGGGTGCCAAGGCCTGGCAGCCGCTGAGGAAGACAAAAGCGAGGAGCAACGCGGAAGATCTATTCATATAGGAAGAGGACGACTAACCTGCGGTCGGGCCATCATGACACAAGCCTTCGGCCAAACATAACCGAGTCTCAATTGATGCCTTTATAGAGGCAGGTCATTGGGACAATAGTCAGCGGTAGTTGTTCTGGCTCTGTCGAAGTAGGACAATTGCCGGCTTCACGTCACCATCAGCGACCTTGAATGGCCTTCCTTGCACTCGGTATTAACCACAAGACTGCTTCAGTAGACGTCCGCGAGCGCGTGGCCTTTACCCCTGAGCAGCTGGTGGAGGCCTTGCAGCAGCTCTGCCGCCTCACCGACAGCCGCGAAGCTGCGATCCTTTCCACCTGCAATCGCAGTGAACTGTATATAGAACAGGATCACCTTTCGGCTGACATCGTGCTGCGCTGGCTGGCCGATTACCACCATTTGAGCCTCGAAGAGCTGCGCGCGAGCGCTTATGTGCACGAAGATGATGCGGCAGTTCGTCACATGATGCGGGTCGCCTCCGGGCTCGATTCGCTGGTGCTGGGCGAACCGCAGATTCTTGGCCAGATGAAATCGGCCTATGCCGTGGCCCGCGAAGCCGGGACCATCGGTCCGTTGCTCGGGCGATTGTTCCAGGCAACGTTCAATGCCGCCAAACAAGTGCGCACCGACACCGCCATCGGCGAAAACCCGGTGTCCGTGGCGTTTGCCGCGGTCAGCCTGGCAAAACAGATCTTCAGCGACTTGCAACGCAGCCAGGCCTTGCTGATCGGCGCCGGCGAAACCATCACCCTGGTCGCGCGTCACCTGCACGAACTCGGCGTAAAGCGCATCGTCGTCGCCAACCGCACGCTGGAGCGCGCAAGCATTCTGGCCGAGCAGTTCGGCGCCCACGCCGTGCTGCTTTCAGATATCCCGGCCGAACTGGTGCGCAGCGACATCGTTATCAGTTCCACCGCCAGCCAGTTGCCGATTCTCGGTAAAGGCGCGGTGGAAAGCGCCTTGAAGCTACGCAAGCACAAACCGATCTTCATGGTGGACATCGCCGTACCGCGCGATATCGAGCCGGAAGTCGGCGAGTTGGACGACGTTTACCTCTACAGCGTCGACGATCTCCACGAAGTGGTCGCCGAAAACCTCAAGAGCCGCCAGGGCGCTGCGCAAGCGGCGGAAGAAATGGTCTCGGTCGGCGCCGAAGATTTCATGGTCCGCCTGCGTGAACTGGCGGCGGTGGATGTACTCAAGGCTTATCGTCAGCAAAGCGAACGCCTGCGCGATGAAGAATTGCAAAAGGCCCAGCGTTTGCTGGCCAACGGCAGCAGCGCCGAAGACGTGCTGGTGCAATTGGCGCGGGGCTTGACCAACAAGCTGTTGCACGCGCCCAGCGTACAGTTGAAAAAGTTGACTGCCGAAGGCCGCCTCGATGCGCTGGCCATGGCTCAGGAACTCTTTGCCCTCGGTGAGGGCCCGTCGGATAGCTCGGATAAAAAACCGCAATGAAAGCGTCACTGCTCAATAAGCTGGACATCCTCCAGGACCGTTTCGAGGAATTGACCGCTCTGCTTGGCGATGGCGAAGTCATTTCCGATCAGACCAAATTCCGCGCCTATTCCAAGGAATATGCGGAAGTCGAACCGATTGTCGACACCTATAAACAGCTGCTGAAAGTGCAAGGCGACCTCGAGGGCGCCCAGGCGCTGCTCAAGGACAGCGACCCGGACATGCGCGAAATGGCCGTGGAAGAAGTTCGCGAAGCCAAAGAGCAACTGATCGAAATCGAATCCCGGTTGCAACGCATGCTGCTGCCAAAGGATCCGAACGACGGGCGCAACGTGTTCCTCGAAATCCGCGCCGGCACCGGCGGTGACGAAGCGGCGATTTTCTCCGGCGACCTGTTCCGCATGTATTCGCGTTACGCCGAACGTCGTGGTTGGCGGGTGGAAATCCTCTCCGAGAACATCGGTGAACACGGTGGCTTCAAAGAAGTCATCGCGCGGGTCGAAGGCGAAAACGTCTACGGCAAGCTCAAGTTCGAGTCCGGCGCGCATCGCGTGCAACGGGTGCCGGCCACTGAATCCCAGGGCCGCATCCATACGTCGGCGTGTACGGTGGCGGTACTGCCTGAGCCGGATGAGCAGGAAGCGATCGAGATCAACCCGGCCGATATTCGAGTCGACACTTACAAGTCCTCCGGTGCCGGTGGCCAGCACGTCAACAAGACCGACTCGGCGATCCGCATTACGCACTTGCCGTCGGGTATTGTCGTCGAGTGCCAGGAGGAGCGTTCCCAGCACAAGAACCGTGCACGGGCCATGGCCTGGCTGTCGGCCAAGCTCAATGATCAGCAGACCAGCGCCGCCGCCAACGCGATTGCCAGCGAGCGTAAACTGCTGGTCGGTTCGGGTGATCGCTCCGAGCGCATCCGTACCTACAACTTTGCCCAGGGCCGGGTCACCGACCACCGGGTCAACCTGACCCTGTATTCGCTCGACGAGATTCTCGCGGGCGGCGTCGATGCGGTGATCGAGCCATTGCTGGCCGAATACCAGGCTGACCAATTGGCAGCGATAGGTGAGTAAATGACGATCATTGCCAGTTTGTTGCGCGCGGCCGATTTGCCTGATTCGCCCACTGCGCGCCTGGATGCCGAGTTGTTGCTGGCCGCTGCGTTGGGCAAGTCCCGCAGTTTTCTGCACACCTGGCCGGAGCGCATCGTCCCGAGCGACGCCGCGCTGAAATTTGCCGGGTACCTGCAACGCCGTCGCGGCGGTGAGCCGGTGGCCTACATCCTCGGCCTGCAAGGCTTCTGGAAGCTGGACCTGGAAGTCGCGCCGCACACGCTGATTCCGCGCCCGGACACTGAATTGCTGGTGGAGGCGGCCCTGGAATTGCTGCCCGCCACACCCGCCAAGGTCCTCGACCTCGGCACCGGCAGCGGCGCGATTGCCCTGGCCCTGGCCAGCGAACGCCCGGCATGGAGCGTCACCGCCGTCGACCGCGTGCTCGAGGCGGTGGCACTGGCCGAACGCAATCGTCAGCGCCTGCACCTGAACAATGCCAGCGTGTTGAGCAGCCACTGGTTCAGCGCGCTGCAAGGTCAGCGCTTCCAACTGATCATCAGCAACCCGCCGTACATTGCTGCTGCCGACCCGCATCTGGCGCAAGGCGAT
This sequence comes from Pseudomonas sp. NPDC086278, assembly GCF_050280905.1. Classification (NCBI taxonomy): domain Bacteria; kingdom Pseudomonadati; phylum Pseudomonadota; class Gammaproteobacteria; order Pseudomonadales; family Pseudomonadaceae; genus Pseudomonas; species Pseudomonas sp. NPDC086278. The sequence goes on along the minus strand of NZ_JBNNWE010000058.1, from coordinate 29,713 downwards.
GTCCGATTCGAACCGGCCAGTGCCTTGGTAGCCGGTGTCGATGGGCTCGACGATCTGCGCCTGATCGTCGCCCAGGCTCCGGATTATCTGGACGCCGGCGGTTGGTTGATGCTCGAACACGGTTTCGATCAAGCCGAAGCGGTCCGCGACTTGTTGCTGAGCCGCGGTTTTGCAGAAGTCCACAGCCGCATGGATCTGGGCGGCCACCAACGGATCAGCCTGGGACGCCTGCCGTGCTGAATGATCAGGAATTGTTGCGCTACAGTCGGCAGATTCTGTTGCAGCATGTCGACATCGACGGCCAGTTGCGACTCAAGCAAAGCCGCGCATTGATCGTCGGCCTCGGCGGGCTCGGCTCGCCGGTTGCGCTGTATCTGGCGGCGGCCGGTGTCGGTGAGTTGCACCTGGCCGACTTCGACACCGTCGACCTGACCAACCTGCAACGCCAGATCGTGCACGACACCGACAGCGTCGGCCTGAGCAAAGTCGATTCCGCCATTCGCCGACTGACCGCCATCAATCCCGAGATTCAACTGATCGCCCATCGCAGCGCGCTGGACGAAAATTCCCTCGCTGCCGCCGTGGCCGCGGTGGATCTGGTGCTGGACTGTTCCGACAATTTCTCGACTCGCGAAGCGGTCAACGCGGCGTGTGTGACGGCGGGTAAACCGCTGGTCAGCGGCGCGGCGATTCGCCTCGAAGGGCAATTGTCGGTGTTCGATCCGCGCCGCCCCGAAAGCCCGTGTTACCACTGTTTATACGGGCACGGCAGCGAGGCCGAATTGACTTGCAGCGAAGCCGGGGTGGTCGGACCGCTGGTCGGCTTGGTTGGCAGCCTTCAGGCGCTGGAAGCGCTGAAACTGCTGGTGGGTTTCGGCGAGCCGCTGGTTGGGCGCTTGCTGTTGATCGATGCCTTGGGCTCGCGTTTCCGCGAATTGCGGGTCAAGCGTGATCCGGGGTGCAGCGTCTGTGGTTCGACACATGCGTGAGGCGCCGATCGGCGTGTTCGACTCCGGTGTCGGTGGGCTTTCGGTGCTGGCCGAGATCCAGCGATTGCTGCCCAACGAGTCGCTGTTGTATGTCGCCGATTGCGGCAATGTTCCCTACGGCGAGAAAACCCCGGCGTTCATCCAGCAACGCTGCAGCGTGATGGCCGGTTTTTTCCAGCAGCAGGGCGCCAAGGCGTTAGTGGTTGCCTGTAACACCGCGACGGTCGCCGGGGTCGCCGACTTGCGACGCGATTATCCCGAATGGCCCATCGTCGGGATGGAGCCCGCCGTCAAACCGGCCGCTGCCGCCACCCGCAGTGGCGTGGTCGGTGTGCTCGCCACCACGGGCACCTTGCAGAGCGCCAAGTTTGCCGCCTTGCTCGACCGTTTTGCCACCGACGTGCGGGTCATCACTCAGCCGTGCCCGGGCCTGGTCGAGTTGATAGAAAACGGCGATCTGCACAGCGAGGCATTGCGTCAGTTGCTCGCGGGGTATGTCCAACCGTTGTTGGCGGCAGGTTGCGACACGATAATTCTGGGCTGCACGCATTACCCCTTCCTAAAGCCGTTGCTTAAGCAGATGATCCCCGAGGACATCAGTTTGATTGACACTGGCGCGGCTGTTGCGCGGCAACTACAGCGCTTGTTGGCCGAGCATAAGTTGCTTGCCGAAGGACCGGTCCGTGATTCGCAATTCTGGAGCAGCGCCGACCCGGAGCACTTGCGAAACATCTTGCCGATACTGTGGAATTCAGCGGGCGTCGTGCGAAGCTTCAACTTGTAAAAAAAAAGTGAAATAACGCTTAAAAGGGCTGAACTTCTGATTAAGCGTCGGCTTCTATAGCGTTGACTGTTGAGTTACAAAAAAAACCTAACGAAAAATGATCGGAAAGGATGTTTCTAGTGAAGAGACTATTCTGTTTGGCCGCGATTGCGGCTGCGTTGATGGGGAACAGTTTTACGGCACAAGCGGCAGGCGTGGAGTTCGGGGTCGGTCAGACCAGCGATTCAACCATGACCTATCGGTTGGGCATGCAATTCGATTGGGACAAGAGCTGGCTGCAAAGTGATGTGGGTCGGCTGACCGGTTACTGGAGCGGCGCCTATACCTATTGGGAAGGTGACAAGACCTCCAGCAACAACAGCCTGTCGTTCTCGCCTGTGTTTGTTTACGAGTTTGCCGGCCAGTCCGTCAAACCGTATGTAGAGGCGGGGATCGGCGTGGCGTTGTTCTCCAGGACCGAACTTGAAGACAACAACATTGGCCAGTCTTTCCAGTTTGAAGACCGGTTCGGCTTGGGTCTGCGCTTTGCCGGCGGTCATGAAGTCGGGATTCGTGCGACGCACTACTCCAATGCCGGTATGAACAGTAACAACGACGGTGTGGAAAGTTACGCGCTGCACTACACGATGCCGTTGTAAAACGCGGTCAATGTGGGAGCGGGCTTGCTCGCGAAAGCGGTCTGCCATTCAACATTGCTGTTGACTGGCCTGCCCCCTTCGCGAGCAAACCCGCTCCCGCATTAGATCTTCGCTGGTCTTGTTTCAGCGATACGCCGTGGTAATCCCCTGGCGTTCTTCGATGCATTCCGGCGACCCCGTCTCAAAATCCCGGCAGATCAGCGGGCGTTTCTCGTAGATCGTGCACATCATGCTGTTGCGATCCAGGGCCGCGCACCAGCCGTCGTCCAGACGCAGCATCACTTCCCCGCCCCAATCATCGGTGTCGATAAAACGCTTGGGCACGCCAGTGTCGGTGATCAGCATCACTTCGAGCTGACAGCAGCACGCTGCGCAGGTCGAGCACGTGACGGCCGGTTCGGCGATTTGCGTGTGGGGAATGGTTTTCATGGCGCGCAGTGTAAGGCAGCGGGCCGGGGCTGTGTGAAAGGCCTGACGGACGCTCAGTGGTGAATGTCGGACGCCAGTCGCTGAGCCATGAAGTGCAGCGTGGGAAACAGCAGCGCCCAAAGTAAGCCGATGCCGATCAGTGTCGGCCACTGCCCGTAGGGAAAACTTACCCCGGCCAATTGTCCTCCGGCGTAATACGACAACGGCCCGCCGACGGCACCGAGCACACTGCCCAGCCACCACGGCGTGGCGGTCCATTGCAGACAATGGCGCAATGTCGTGGCCAGCAGCGCCCATAACAGCATCAGCCACAGCGGAATCAACGGCGCGACGTCGTTGAAGTCGAACACTCCCAGCCAGCGCAATGAACTGTCGACCGTCGTGCCCAGCAGCACGACACTGAGGATCAACCGGCCTTCATCGGCCCAGCGACTTATCCACAGCAGATGAATCACCAGCACCGCCAACGCAACCAGCAGCCACAAGCCACTGCCACCGACCACGCAGGCAAACCAGCCGATTTGAAACAGCACCGCATTGGCCAGTCGTTCAAGCATCGAAACGACCCAGCAGCGGCGCGGGCATCGCGGCGGGTTTGGCCAGCAGCAGTTGTGCGGTGCCGATGCTGCGTTCCAGAAAACCGCCCTCGCAGTAGCAGAGGTAAAACTCCCACAGCCGCAGGAAATAGTCGTCGTAGCCCATTTCGCTCAAGCGACCGTGGGCGCGGCGAAAATTCTCATGCCACAGGCGCAAGGTCCGTGCGTAGTGCAGGCCGAAATCCTCCATGTGCAGCAGGTTCATGTCGGTGTCGCGGCTGACGATCTCCAGCATCTTCTGCACGCAGGGCAGGGCGCCGCCGGGGAAAATGTAGCGCTGGATGAAATCGACGTTGCTCTTGGCTTGTTCATAGCGTTGCTCGCGGATGGTGATCGCCTGCAACAGCATCAAGCCGTTGCTCTTGAGCAAGTGCGCGCATTGCTTGAAGTAAGTCGGCAGGAATCGGTGGCCGACGGCTTCGATCATTTCGATCGACACCAATTTGTCGTACTGACCGGTAAGGTCGCGGTAATCCGACAGCAGCAGCGTGACCTGGTCTTGCAGGCCAAGGGCCTGGATGCGTTGTTCGGTGTAGGCATATTGCTCTTTGGAGAGCGTCGTCGTGGTGACCCGGCAGCCATAATGCTGCGCCGCGTAAAGCGCCATGCTGCCCCAGCCAGTGCCGATTTCCAGCAAGTGATCGCCGGGTTGCAGGGCGAGTTTCTGGCAGATCCGTTCCAGCTTGTTCAACTGCGCCTGTTCCAGCGTGTCGTCAGGGGTCAGGAACTGCGCGGCGGAATACATCATGGTCGGGTCGAGAAACTGCTCGAACAGGTCGTTGCCGAGGTCGTAATGCGCCGCGATGTTTTTCTGCGAGCCCTTGCGCGTGTTGCGATTGAGCCAGTGCAGGCTCTGCACCAACGGCCGGCTCAGTTTGGCCAGGCCACCTTCCAGCGCATCCAGCACTTCCAGGTTGCTGACGAAAATACGCACCACTGCCGTCAGGTCCGGCGAACTCCAATAGCCATGGATAAACGCTTCGCCGGCGCCAATCGAGCCATTACTCGCCACCAAGCCCCAGGCTGCCGCGTCGAGGATATGGATCTCGCCCACGGGATGGCTGCCGGCGGTGCCGAAGACATGCCGTTCGCCGTCCTCGAAGACCACCAGTTGCCCATGTTTGAGTTGCGCCATTTGCCGCAACACACCACGGCGCAGCAATGATCCGGTCAGGCCATTGGTGCTGAGCAGGCTGGTTTTGGCCGAGACACTAGAGGATTTCATGGCGGCGATCCTTGGGGGCAACAACGGCGGTTTGAAAGCTGCCATCGGCAGCTTGATGAGCAAATATCGGTGCGCGTTTGAGCAGCAGGCGCAGGGCCTGCCAGTAAATCGCCAGACAGGTTTTCGCGGTCATCCACGGAAACCGTCGCAGGTAACGGTGCAGGCTGCGCCGGTCGAGGGCTTCGCGGTGCAGATTGAGCGTGGCGTCGAACAGTTTCAGTTCGCCCTGCCAGTCCGCCATGTGCACACCGAGCTTTTGCGCGGCCGGGCTGAAACTCATGCGGTATTCGAGATCGCGTGGCAGAAACGGCGAGACGTGAAACGCTTTGGCCACGGCGAAATGCTGGTGACCGTCCCGCACGTCGGTCGGTGCCTTGGCCGGCAATACGTAGTGGTAATGCTCGCGCCACGGCGTGTTGGTGACTTCGCAAACAATCGCCGCGAGTTGGCCGTCGGCCTCATGGCAGTAGAAAAAACTCACCGGGTTGAACGACAGCCCCCAGCTGCGGGCCTGGGCCAGCAGACAGATCGAACCTTGTGGCGCGTGGCCGATGGCCTCGGCAACTTGCTGACGGACCGCATCGATCAAGCGCATGCCACTGCCGGTGAAGGCTTTCAAATAATCGGCTTCGCGAAACGAGAACGGCGCGAAACGGCTGGCCCCCGCCAGCGGCGACAGCCCCAGCACCGCGTCCTGTTCGTCGAGGTCCAGGTACAGCAAACCGATCCGGTAACGGAATTCATGGCGCCGCGGGGCGAACCGCCGATGGGCGATCCAGCCGCTGTAGAGGGCGCTGTTCACAACACTTCCCCCAACGAGCGAGCCACACGCAACGCGCTGACCACGCCGTCTTCATGGAAGCCGCTGGCCCAGTAAGCGCCGCAAAAATAGCTGTGTTGCACACCGTCCAATTCGTCCCAACGCGCTTGCGCGGCGACGGCGGCGAGGCTGTATTGCGGATGCGCGTAGGTGTACCGGGCGAGCACCTTGGACGGAGTGATGCCGGCACTCTGGTTGAGGCTGACGCAGAACGTGGTGTCGCTCTGGATGCCTTGCAGAATATTCATGTCGTACGTCACGGCAGCCAGCGTGTGGCCGGGCCCGCCGAGCCGATAATTCCAGCTGGCCCAGGCCAGTTTTCGCGACGGCAGCAGGCGCGTGTCGGTGTGCAGCACGACCTCGTTGTCGGCGTAGGGCAGGTCGCCAAGGATCGACTGTTCGGCGGCGCTGGGTTTGGCCAACAGTTGCAACGCCTGATCGCTGTGACAGGCGAACACCACTTTGTCGAAACGCTCGCTGCCGGCCGCGCTGTGGATCACCACGCCGTCTTCATCGCGTTCGACGCGGGTCACCGGGCAATTGCGGCGGATTCTGTCGCTGAAGCTTGCGGTCAGCGGCGCGATGTAGGCGCTGGAGCCGCCCTCGATCACGCACCACTGCGGGCGATTGCTGACCGACAGCAGGCCGTGATTCTTGAAAAAGCGGACGAAGAATTGCAGCGGGAAACCGAGCATGTCGGCCATCGACATCGACCAGATGGCCGCGCCCATCGGCACGATGTAATGCAGGATGAAACGCTCGCCGTAGCGGCCAGCCTTCAAGTAATCGTCGAGCGTGGTGTTGGCGGCGATTCGGCCTTCAGCCAGGTCACGCTGGGCTTGTTTGTTGAAGCGCAGGATGTCGCGCAACATGCCCCAAAAGCCTGGCGACAACAGGTTGCGACGCTGGGCGAACAGGCTGTTGAAATTGTTGCCGTTGTATTCCAGGCCCGAATCCGGGTCGGTCACCGAGAAGCTCATTTCGGTCGGCTTGAAGCCGACGCCGATCTGGCCCAGCAGGCGAATGAAATTCGGGTAGGTCCAGTCGTTGAACACAATGAAACCGGTGTCCACCGCATAGCGCTGGCCATCAACGGTCACGTCCACCGTGTGGGTGTGGCCGCCGACCCAGTCGCCAGCCTCGAACACGGTAATCTCGTGCCGGCGATTGAGCAGGTAGGCGCTGGTCAGCCCCGCGATCCCGCTGCCGATGATGGCGATGTTCAAGGGATGTCCTTGATCGGCGGATTGCTGCGCACCATGCGCTTGCCGATGGCCAGCTTCACCACGTTGGGCATTTTCGACAGCGGCCAGAGCGCGGCCATGAACAGACCAGGAAATGCGATCTCCAGTGGGCGGTTTTTCAGTTTGGCAAAGATGTGCCGCGCCGCTTTGCCCACCGGCCAGCTGAGCGGCATCGGGAAATCATTTTTCGCGGTGAGCGGCGTCTCGACAAATCCCGGGCTGACCACGGTGACTTCAATGCCTTCCGGCGCCAGATCGATGCGCAGCGATTCGAACAAATAGCGCAGCCCGGCCTTCGATGCGCCGTAGGCTTCGGCGCGGGGCAACGGCAAGTACGTCACCGAACTGGCGACGCCCACCAGGTGCGGCGCGGAGCCCTTGCGCAGCAGCGGCAACGCCGCCTCGATGCAATAGGCGCTGGCGAGCAGATTGGTGCGCACCACGTGCTCGACAATCGATGCATCGAACTGCTGGACGTCGACATATTCGCAGGTGCCCGCGTTGAGAATGACCGTGTCCAGCGAGCCCCAGTCTTCGGCAATCTGCTCGCCTATTTCACGAACCGTCTGGCTGTTGGTCAGGTCGCCGGGCACCACCAGCACTTGCCCCGGATAGCGTTGGGACAAGACTTTCAGCACGGCTGCCGAGCGTGAACTGACGGCAACGTGCGCGCCGGTTTTCAGTATTTCTTCAGCCAGAGCCGCCCCGATACCACTGCTGGCCCCGGTCAACCAATATCGACGTGGCGTTGTAAAACTCATCCCATTCTCCTTTTCAGCCAGGCAATCGCCCGGCCCACTACAGGCAAATGTTCGTAAAGCAGTGCCCCGGCATCGAAATAATCCCGATGGCGGTACACCTTGTCGCGCCACAGCAGGTGCGAGCAGCCATCGACCCGAATCAACTGGCCGCCGGCCAGTCGCGGATGGCGGTAACTCATGACCCAGCGCAAATAGCCTTCGCCTTCGCTGATCTGGTCGAAGCCGTGAAAGTCGAAATGCAGCTCGCTGACGTTGGCGTAGAGCTCGGTGAAGTAGCTGCGCATCTGCGCCAGGCCCTGAACTTCGTGCAGCGGATCGGTGAAGTGCACGTCGTCGGTGTAGAGCTGATTCAGGCGTTGCAGGTTGTCCTTGTCCAAGGCTGCAAACTGCCGGGCGAAATGGCGCAGGAAATCACTCATAGGCACCTTCGGCCTGCTGCCGCGACGGCAGATTCTTGAACGCGGCCAGCGCGCGCTGGCGAGAGGTGCTCAGGTTGACGATCGGCGACGGGTAATCGACCACGCCGAACAAGCCACCGACGTTGGCCGGGTTGTGCACTTCCTTCTTGTTCAGCGCGGCCAGTTCCGGCAGCCAGTGCTTGATGAACACGCCTTCGCTGTCGAATTTTTCCGACTGGCTCAACGGGTTGAAAATCCGGAAGTACGGCGCCGAATCGGTGCCGGTGGACGAACTCCATTGCCAGCCGCCGTTGTTCGCCGCGAGGTCGCCATCGATCAAGTGGCGCATGAAAAAGCGCTCGCCTTCACGCCAGTCGATCAACAGGTTTTTGGTCAGGAACATCGCCACCACCATGCGCAACCGGTTGTGCATCCAGCCGGTTTCGAGCAGTTGGCGCATGGCCGCATCAATGATCGGCAGTCCGGTGCGCGCCTCTTGCCACGCGCGCAATTCTTGCGGGGCGTCACGCCAGGCGAGGGCTTCGGTTTCCGGGCGGAAGGCGCGGTGACGCGAGACGCGCGGGTAGCCCACCAGAATGTGTTTGTAGAATTCGCGCCAAAGCAATTCGTTGATCCACGTCACCGCCCCGACCTTGCCGCTTTCGAACTCACCCTGATTGCTTTGCAGCGCCGCGTGCAGGCACTGGCGAGGGGAAATCACCCCGGCGGCGAGGTAGGCCGAGAGCTGGCTGGTGCCCGGTTTGGCCGGGAAGTCGCGTTCGTTTTTGTAGTAGTCGATTTGCGCGTCGGCGAAGCTGTCGAGACGGCGCCGGGCTTCGGCTTCACCGGCCGGCCAGAGCTTTTGCAAACGATCGCTCGGGGTTTTGAAGCCTTCAATGCTTGCTGGAATTTTGTCGCGCTTGATCGCCAGGGGCGCCTGGACAGCGGGAGCGACGACCAGCCCCGGTAACGAGGCGCGCAGGCGGTCGTAGCAAACTTTGCGGAACTGGCTGAAGACCTGGAAGTAGGTGCCGGTCTTGGTCAGCACGCTGCCCGGTTTGAACAACAGTTGATCGAGGTAGCTATAGAAGTCGATGCCGTGGGACTTCAACAATTCGGCCACGGCTTCGTCACGACGGCTTTCGTGAATGCCGTATTCCTCGTTGACGTGCACCGCGCCGATATTCAATTGCTGACACAGTTCGAGCAGCACCTGCGGCGCAGCGTCCCAGCGTGAGGCCGTGCGAATCAGCAAAGGAATATTCAGTTCGCCGAGTGCGCGGCTCAGGTCGTCAAGGTTGCGCAGCCAGAAATCCACTTTGCACGGCGCATCGTCATGCTCCAGCCATTGCTCCGGGCTCGGCAGGTACACCGCCACCGTCGGGCCGCGCGCGGCGGCGGCCGAAAGGGCGGTGTTGTCATGTAGGCGCAGGTCGCTGCGCAGCCAGATCAATTGCATGGTGGTGTCCGTACGTTTCATCAAATCAACCCACGCTGAACCAGGTCCTGATGAGCCGTTAACGGGTCTTCGGCCAGGAACAGATCAGCGATCTCGTTTGTTCTTACGGACAACTCGGCGTGGTGGATGCATACCGTTGGTCCGGCAATCATTTTTGGGCAACTGACGCCATTCAACAGTTTCGGCAACTGGGAAAGGTTCATGGCTTTGCTGGAATACAGCAGTACGCCGCGCGCTTGCAGGTGTTCGACGGCCAGCGCGAGTTCGCCCGCCGGCAATGGCCAGTCAAACACTTCCACCGGGCAGTCGGCGCTGCTGATCAGCCACGCGGTCAGCCACAGATGAGGTTCCAGTGGCAGGTCCGAGTGATTGATCAACAGCAGCGGGGCAGCGCGTAACTGACGGTTGTTATGGTAGATGCGCGCACCGAATTTGCTGCGCAACCAGGAGTAAAAGAACACCCGTTCCATCTGCGCGCCGAACTGGCCTTGCCAGCGTTGCTCCAGTTCCGCCAGCAACGGCATTAGCAACTGCTCGCACAACGTGCGTGGCGGATACAACGCCATCGCTTGATTGACGGTGTCGTCCAGGGTGCGCTCGTTCAATTGGCTGACGGCTTGCAGCAACGTCTTGCACAGCAACTGCCAGTCGTTTTCGACGGATTCGGTGAAGGTTTGTGGCGTGTCGAGCAGTTGCTTGACCTGGCTGACGGCAACGCCGCGATTGAGCCAGGTGAGGATGGTCAGGATGCGCTGCACGTGTTCGGCCGAGAACAGGCGATGCCCCTTGGGCGTGCGCTTGGGCACGATCAAACCATAGCGCCGTTCCCAGGCGCGCAGGGTCACCGCGTTGACGCCAGTCTGGCGCGCCACTTCACGGATCGGCAGCCAGCCTTCATCCAGCGCTTTTTTAAAGTCGGCGCCGAGGTCTTCGCGGGCGCTGCTATCGAGTGGGCTTGTCATTAAATGGCGTTTCGCAGGCTGAGGTTTTCCGGGTGCGGTTGCAGGTAGACCTGCTGCGCAATGTACGGATCCGGGTGTTGACGGAAGTGGTGTTTGAGCAGCGTCAGCGGCACCACCAGCGGCACGATGCCGTGCCGGTATTGGCCGATGACGTGCTGCACTTCCTGTTTGTCTTCGGGGCTGATGACTTGTTTGAGATAGCCGCTGATGTGTTGCAGGACATTGGTGTGAGTGCGGCGCGTGGCGCATTTTTTCAGCGCCGCCATCAATTCACTGAAGTAGCGCGGGCCAAGTTCCGCAGGATCGGTCTGGCCCATGTTGCCCAGCAGATTGCCCAGGGTTTTGTATTGCACCGGGTGGTGGGCCATCAGCAGGTATTTGTAGCGCGAGTGAAATTCGGTCAGGCCGCGTCGGCTCAGGCCTTCGTGCAGCAATTGCTGCCAGGCGCTGTAGGCGAACACGCGGGTGATGAAGTTTTCGCGCAGCACCGGGTCGTTGAGTCGCCCGTCTTCTTCCACCGGCAAGTCGGGGTGCAGGGCGCAAAAGGCCTGGGCATAAATGCCGCGTCCACCGCCGTCCACCGGCGCCCCGTTGGCGTGGTAGACCTTGACCCGCTCCAGGCCGCACGACGGCGATTTCTGCATGAAGATGTAGCCGCAGATATCGCCCAGTTGGGCGGCCATGGCTTGGCCATACTCGGCAAGCGGTCGGGTGACATTGAGCTCGGCGTGAACGGTGCCCACCGCTTGCGGATGCTGCGGATCGCCGACCAGACGGATCGGTTCGCGAGGAATGCCCAGGCCGATGGCAACTTCCGGGCACACCGGCACGAAATCGAAATAGTCAGCGAGGGTGCGGCTGCACAGCCGCGATTCCTTGTGCCCACCGTTGAAACGCACCTCGGCGCCCATCAAGCAGGCGCTGATGGCGATTTTCGGTCTGGTCGCTGGCTGTTCGCGCATCGAAGCACCTCGAATCTAAACCTGTACAGAGGAGTAACTCTGTACAACATGATCTTCATCATAGATTCAAAGGTGTACAAGTCAAATTGTTTGTATAGGTTTTTTGAAGTGCTCGCGATTCCAGGTGGGAGCGGCGGTGCGACGATTCGACTTGCTCGCGAATGCGGCGGGTCAGCCGCCCAGATGGCAAATGACACTTACTTTGCACAAGGTGACTATTTCCAGCCCAATAACCAGGCGTCGTTATTCTTCAGGATTTGCCAGTCAAGGCGCTCGGTGCGCTGGGTCAACACTGCCTGCAACTCAACCTCCAGCACCGTGCCTGCCTCGTCGCGGAACAGTTCGGTCACCAGAAAGTGTTTTTCGCGATTTTGCGGATGGGCTGCTGTCCATTTCGACAGCAGCAATTTGCCTGGATTGATGCGGTTCATTGCAGGTGTTCGTGCAAGCGGCGAGCCGCTTCCTGGCCGCTGAGCCAGGCGCCTTCGACGCGACCGGACAAGCACCAGTCGCCGCACACGTACAAGCCCAGATCGGCATCGGCGAGTGCGCCCCATTCATGGCTGCTGGCCGGTCGTGCATAGAGCCAGCGGTGGGCGAGGCTGAAGGTCGGGGCGGGCATTGACGCGTGCAGCAGTTCGGCGAAGGCACCGTGCAATTGTTCGATCACCGCTTCCTTGGACAGGTCGATGTGTTGCCGGCTCCAGGCGCTGGTGGCGTGCAGCACCCAGGTGTCCATGGTGGTGTCGCGCCCCGGTTTGCTGCGGTTGCGGGCCAGCCAATCGAGCGCGCTGTCCTGCACGAAGCAGCCTTCCAGCGGCGTGTCCAACGGCGTCTCGAAGGCCAGTGCGACCGCCCACGTCGGTTCCATTTTGACCCCGGCGGCGGCGCCGGCGAGCTTCGGCGCCGAGGCCAGCAGCGCTGTGGCCTGAGGTGCCGGCGTGGCAATCACGACGTGACTGAACGGACCATGGGTGAAGCCTTCGGCGTCTTGCAGATGCCAATGTTCCTCGCCGCGATAGACCTCGGTGATGCGGCAGGCGAACTGCACTTGCAGATCGCCCAGCAAACCGCGGGTGATGGCGCTCATGCGCGGCGTACCGACCCAGCGTGTCTGTTCGTCTGGCGAAAGATTGAGTTGGCCGCCATGGAAGGTGTACAGCTGCGGCGTCCATTCGGCGACCCAGCCGTTGGTTTGCCAACGCTGGACTTCAGTGACAAAGCGCCGGTCGCGGGCGGTGAAATACTGCGCGCCCATGTCCAGTGCTCCCGCATCGCTGCGCTTGCTCGACATGCGTCCGCCGCTGCCACGGCTTTTATCGAAGAGTTGAACGACATGCCCGGTCTCGGTAAGCGCCTGGGCGGCGGAGAGCCCGGCGATGCCGGTGCCGATGATTGCGATAGGTACAGTCATAGGGGCCTCGTTTACCTTTCTGTACAGACTACGCCGTGGTTTAAACCTGTACAATATTGTTTTTTGGTATAACTTTTAGCGTTCTCGTTCTGACAGGTTGGCCTATTGTTAATGACAGAGCCTGCCCGATACCAAAGATCCCTGCTTATAAAAATAGACTAGTCATCAGGGTAAAACGCCACGCGAGGAAGAAGTCATGCACATATTGCTGACCGGCGGTACTGGTTTGATAGGACGTCAACTCTGCCGACACTGGCTGAGTCAGGGCCATCGCCTGACAGTCTGGAGTCGCAAACCTGAAAAAGTCGCGAAGATCTGTGGCGCTCAAGTGCGTGGCATTGCCCGGCTTGAAGATGTCGGCGAGGACCCGGTGGATGCAATCATCAACCTCGCGGGTGCGCCGATTGCCGATCGCTACTGGACCCACAAACGTAAAACGCTGCTGTGGAGCAGCCGGATCAAGACCACTGAAACCTTGCTGACCTGGCTCGAAAGCCGCGAGCAAAAACCGCAGGTGCTGATTTCCGGATCGGCCATCGGTTGGTATGGCGACGGCGGTGAGCGCGAGTTGACCGAGGACTCGCCGCCGGTGATTGACGATTTTGCCAGTCAGTTGTGCATCGCCTGGGAAGAGACTGCGCAGCGCGCGCAGGCCCTGGGGATTCGGGTGGTGCTGATTCGGACCGGGCTGGTGCTGTCTGCCGAGGGCGGCTTTTTGTCGCGGCTGTTGCTGCCGTTCAAAGTGGGGCTGGGCGGGCCTATCGGCAATGGTCGGCAGTGGATGCCGTGGATTCACATCAACGATCAAATCGCCCTGATTGATTTTCTCCTGCATCGCAATGACGCCGACGGTCCTTATAATGCCTGCGCGCCGAAACCGGTGCGCAACCGCGAGTTCGCCAAGACGCTGGGGGGTGTGCTGCACCGGCCCTCGTTCATGCCGATGCCGACCCTGGCCTTGAAAGTGGGCCTGGGCGAGTTGTCACTGTTGTTGCTGGGCGGCCAGAAGGCCTTGCCGGTTCGCTTGCTGGAAGCGGGTTTCACATTCCAGTTCACTGATTTGCGCGCGGCCCTGGACGACCTGTCCAGCCGCCTCTGAAATAGGACGTTGCATGACCGATCACGCGTTGCTTCTGGTCAATCTGGGCTCACCGGCCTCCACTTCGGTGGCGGATGTGCGCAGTTACCTCAATCAGTTCCTGATGGACCCGTACGTGATCGACCTGCCATGGCCGGTGCGTCGTTTGCTGGTGTCGCTGATCCTGATCAAGCGCCCGGAGCAGTCGGCGCACGCCTACGCCTCGATCTGGTGGGAGGAGGGCTCGCCGCTGGTGGTGCTCAGCCGTCGCCTGCAACAGGCGATGACCGCCGAGTGGTCTCACGGTCCGGTAGAACTGGCGATGCGTTACGGCGAACCGTCGATTGAGACGAAGCTGTTGCAACTGGTCGCGCAGGGGCACAAGAAAATCACCCTCGCGCCGCTGTATCCGCAGTTCGCCGACAGCACCGTGACCACGGTGATCGAGGAGGCGAAACGGGTGGTGCGCGAGAAAAAACTCGATGTGCAGTTCTCGATTCTCCAGCCGTTCTACGACCAGCCGGAATACCTCGATGCGCTGGTGGCCAGTGCCAAGCCGTATCTTGCGCAGGATCACGATCACTTGCTGCTGAGCTTCCACGGGTTGCCGGAACGGCACCTGACCAAGCTCGACCCCACCGGCCAGCATTGCTTCAAGAATGAGGACTGCTGCAAGAACGCTTCGCCAGCGGTGTTGGCGACGTGTTACCGCGCGCAATGCCTGCGCACCGCGTCGGCGTTCGCCAAGCGTATGGGGTTGCCGGACGGCAAGTGGTCGGTGGCGTTTCAGTCGCGCCTGGGCAAGGCGAAGTGGATCGAGCCCTACACCGAAGCGCGCCTCGATGAATTGGCCAAAAGCGGGGTGAAGAAGATTCTCGTGATGTGCCCGGCGTTCGTTGCCGATTGCATCGAGACGCTGGAAGAGATCGGCGATCGCGGCCTGGAGCAGTTCCGCGAAGCCGGGGGCGAGGAGTTGGTATTGGTGCCGTGCCTTAACGATGATCCGCAGTGGGCGCGGGCGTTGAGCACCTTGTGCGAACGAGCGCCGCTGGCGCTTTAAAAATGGCGAGGGGGCTTGTCGGACCGCCCCCTCGCCACAGGGATTGAGTCGTCTGTTACAACAACGGCTCATCCGCCTTCTTGTGCTTCCAGCCGTCATTGCCCGGCAGCAACAGGTTCAACGCAATCGCCACCACCGCGCACAGCGCGATGCCTTTGAGGCCAAAGTCGTCCGGCCCTGTACCGGTGCCGACCAGCACGCCGCCGATCCCGAACACCAGGGTCACGGACACAATCACCAGATTGCGTGCCTCGCCCAGGTCGATCCGGTGGCGAATCAGCGTGTTCATGCCCACCGCCGCAATCGAGCCGAACAGCAGGCACAGAATCCCGCCCATCACCGGCACCGGAATACTTTGCAGCAGCGCCCCGAATTTGCCGATAAACGCCAGGCTGATGGCAAAGATCGCCGCCCAGGTCATGATTTTCGGGTTGTAGTTTTTGGTCAGCATCACCGCGCCCGTCACTTCGGCGTAGGTGGTGTTGGGCGGACCACCAAACAGACCGGCAGCGGTGGTGGCAATGCCGTCGCCGAGCAGCGTGCGGTGCAGACCGGGCTTCTTCAGGTAGTCGCGACCGGTCACGCTACCGACGGCAATCACACCGCCGATGTGCTCGATGGCCGGCGCCAGCGCCACCGGAACGATGAACAGAATCGCCTGCCAGTTGAACTCGGGGGCGGTGAAATGCGGGATCGCAAACCACGGCGCAGCGGCAATTTTCGCGGTGTCGACCACGCCGAAATAGAACGCCATCGCAAAACCCACGAGCACGCCGGAGATGATCGGCACCAGGCGGAAAATGCCTTTGCCGAATACCGCGACGATCAGCGTGGTCAGCAGCGCCGGCATCGAGATCAGCATCGCCGTCTGGTAATGAATCAGCTCGGAGCCGTCGCCCGCCTTGCCCATCGCCATGTTCGCGGCAATCGGCGCCATGGCCAGGCCGATGGAAATGATCACCGGACCAATCACCACCGGTGGCAGCAAACGGTCAATAAAACCGGTGCCTTTGATCTTCACGGCCAGGCCGAGGAAGGTGTAGACGAAACCGGCCGCCATCACACCACCCATGGTCGCGGCGAGGCCGAACTGGCCCTTGGCGAGAATGATCGGGGTGATAAAGGCAAAACTCGACGCCAGGAACACCGGCACCTGACGCCCGGTGACGATCTGAAACAGGATCGTCCCCAGGCCTGCCGTGAACAGCGCCACGTTTGGGTCCAGACCGGTAATCAGCGGCATCAACACCAGGGCGCCGAAAGCCACGAACAGCATCTGCGCGCCAGACAGCACCGTGCGCCAGAGCGGGTCGTTGAACTCTTGCTGCATGGTCACGCGTCCTTTTGCTTGGTGCCGAAGATCTTGTCACCGGCATCGCCCAGGCCCGGGATGATGTAACCGTGTTCGTTGAGTTTTTCGTCGATGGACGCGGTGTAGATGGTCACGTCCGGGTGGGCCTTTTCCACCGCGGCGATGCCTTCCGGCGCGGCCACCAGGACCATGGCGCGGATGTCGCGGCAACCGGCTTTTTTCAACAGGTCGATGGTGGCGACCATGGAACTGCCGGTGGCGAGCATCGGGTCGATGATCATCGCCAGGCGTTCGTTGATTTCCGGGACCAGTTTTTCCAGGTAGGTGTGGGCTTGCAGCGTTTGTTCGTTGCGGGCCACGCCCACGGCGCTGACTTTGGCGCCCGGGATCAGGCTCAGCACGCCTTCGAGCATGCCGATGCCGGCGCGCAGGATCGGCACCACGGTAATTTTCTTGCCGGCGATCTTCTCGACCGACACGGTGCCGCACCAGCCTTCGATGTCGTAGGACTCCAGCGGCAGGTCTTTGGTGGCTTCATAGGTCAGCAGGGCACCGACTTCCTGAGCAAGCTCGCGAAAGTTCTTGGTGCTGATGTCTGCGCGGCGCATCAGGCCAAGTTTATGACGGATCAGCGGGTGGCGGATCTCGAGGATGGGCATGGGAAAGGCTCCGGCGGCGGGCAAAAAAACCGGCCTAGATTAATCTATCCGAGGGTGTTGTCCTATAGACATAAGGTACGTTAGTCCACAAACGCTTGATCTGACCGTGCGGGATGCGTACCTTTGCCCGCTTTTCCCGAATCCCGTCCCCCTGGAGAGCGCCATGTCCGCTGATCTCGAGCATATCCGTCAAATCATGCGAGAGGCTGACTGCCTGTACACCGAAGCTGAAGTCGAGGCGGCCATCGCCCGCGTCGGTGCGCAAATCAACGAGCAACTGGCGGACACCAACCCGGTGGTGTTCTGTGTGATGAACGGCGGCCTGATTTTCTCCGGCAAACTGCTGACGCACCTGCACTTCCCGCTGGAAGCGTCCTACTTGCACGCCACCCGTTATCGCAACGAAACCAGTGGCGGCGACCTGTTCTGGAAAGCCAAGCCGGAAGTCTCGTTCATCGACCGCGACGTGCTGATCATCGACGACATCCTCGACGAAGGCCACACCTTGGGCGCGATCATCGACTTCTGCAAACACGCCGGCGCGCGCAAAGTGCACACCGCCGTGCTGATCGACAAAGACCACGACCGCAAGGCTCGCCCGGACCTGAAAGCCGATTTCGTCGGCCTGCCGTGCATTGACCGTTACATCTTCGGTTATGGCATGGACTACAAAGGCTACTGGCGTAACGCCAACGGGATTTTTGCCGTTAAAGGGATGTAACGACATGGCTTCGCCGACATTTCTTGATGAAGCCCTTTTCACTGAATTGGCCGGGAAGGCTGCGGCGAATCCTCGCGGGCGTCAGCATCACAACTTGCATCAGATGGAAGAGTCGTGTCATCGGATGGTGGTGGGCTTGCAGCCCAATACCTATATCCCGCCGCACCGGCACCTGAGTGACGACAAGGCAGAAACGCTGCTGGTGTTGCGTGGGCGCCTCGGGCTTTTGATTTTTGACGACGCCGGTCAAGTTATCCACAAGCGTGTTTTGCAAAGCGGTGGCGAATCATTGGGCGTGGATCTTCCACCGGGCGTTTTTCATGGATTGGTGGTGCTGGAAGCCGACAGCCTGATGTTCGAGTGCAAGGCCGGCCCTTATCGCCCGGCCGGTGACGGTGAGCTGGCTGATTGGGCGCCGCGCGAAGGCGAGCCAGGCGTGGCCGACTATCAGGCATGGATGCGCGCGCAGTTCGATTGATCAACATCCTGTGGGAGCCAGCTCGCTTCCACAGTGGATCGGGTGCGCAGAAGTCTTTTTGTGGACCCATGCTAAAGTGCCGGGCCCCGCCTTCCGGAGCCCGTCATGAGTGTTTTGATCCGCAGCTGCGCCGCCCTGTTGCTGACCCTCAGTTTGCCTCTGGCCGCCGCCCCGGCGCCGATGCACGCGCAGTACTTGCCGCCGGACGACCTGACGCTGCGTGACGCCGAGCCCGAGCAACAGCAACTGCTGCAAGTCACCGAGTATTCCGTGGTTGTCGGCAGCCAGCGTCAGTCCAATCAGCAGCCGATCCCGGTCACGTCGCCCGTGATGATCCGCTTGAAGGGCAAATCCCTGAGCAAGGGCGCGAGCATCACTCAGGTGCTGGTCAACTTCGACGGTGAAAGCAAAAGCCTGAAAAAGCCGATCTACGACGACAAAAACAAAACCCTGACGCTGTTTTATCCAGTGGCGCAGTACCGGGTGATCATCGACTTGTTGCGCAACGACACGGTGTATTGCCAGTTTCTCAGCTACGCCAACGGCCATATCTGGGCCGATCTGCACACCGGCGCTGTTCGTCCGCGTTGAGCCTGGCGCCCGGGCAGGGGTAAACTGCCCGCCCCGTGACATGTCTGCGAGCTGGAGTCGGCAATGCGTAAAGATAAGAAACAAGTGATTGGTGACGAGATCGGCGACGAGCAGATCAAGTTGTTCCTCGATTTCGAGCCGGTCGACGCCACTTCGCCGTCCCTGCACAAACTGATCAAGGCCTACCGTGGCCTGCGTATCGACGACTTCGAGCGGTTTCTGACGTTCTTCGTTGCGGCCGGTTTTGACCTGGACGGCAAGGATGAGCACGGCGATGACTTCGTTGCGGTGATCAAGGATCAGCGTAACGCGGCCGAGTACATCAAGTTGATGGCCAAGGCGCGCGGTTAATTATTGCCCTGACTGAGGTGGTGTTTGTGCTGGCCCCTTCGCGAGCAAGCCCGCTCCCACAGTTGATCGAGTTGAATCACAATTTTGTGATCGACACAGATCCAATGTGGGAGCGGGCTTGCTCGCGAAGAGGCCGACACAAGCACCGGAAATCCTGAGTCATCCGTTTCCGCGGCCATAAAAAAACGCCCCGCTCTCACTGAGGACGGGGCGTTTTTCATGCGGCCGAATCAAGCGTAGCTTTCGGTCTCGTTACTGGCGGCAACCAGTTCCAGTGCGACGTTGTTGTGCGCATTGATCTTGCGATACAGCGCCGCGTCGGTTTCCAGGACTTTTTCCCGGGCCGGGAAGATTTCCGCCAGTTTGGCAGCCCACTCGCCGGAGGCTTTGCTCGGGAAACATTTTTCGATCAGTTCGAGCATGATCGAAACGGTCACCGAAGCGCCTGGCGAAGCACCGAGCAAGGCCGCAAGGGAACCGTCCTTGGCCGCGACCAGCTCGGTACCGAACTGCAGAACGCCGCCCTTCTTCGGGTCTTTCTTGATGATCTGCACCCGTTGGCCGGCCACTTCCAGGCGCCAGTCTTCGGCTTTCGCTTCGGGGTAGAAGCGACGCAGGGAGTCGAGGCGCTGCTCCATCGACTGCATCACTTCGCTGACCAGGTACTTGGTCAGGTCCATGTTGTTTTTAGCCACCGCCAGCATCGGGCCGATGTTGCCGGCGCGAACCGACATCGGCAGGTCCATGAAGGAGCCGTGCTTGAGGAACTTGGTGGTGAAACCGGCGTAAGGTCCGAACAGCAGCGTCTTCTTGCCATCGACGACGCGGGTGTCCAGGTGTGGCACGGACATCGGTGGCGAACCCACGGCGGCCTGGCTGTAAACCTTGGCCTGGTGGTGTTTGACCACTTCCGGGTTGTCGCAACGCAGCCACTGGCCACTGATCGGGAAGCCACCGAAGCCTTTGCTCTCTTCGATGCCCGACGCCTGCAACAGCGGCAATGCCGCGCCGCCCGCGCCGAGGAAAACGAATTTGGCGTCGACTTCACGGGTGTTGCCGCTGTTGACGTCCTTGATGCTGACGGTCCAGCCGCCGTTGTTACGCTTGAGGCCGGTGACGCGCTTGCAGTACTTGACCTGGGCATCGGGTGCGCTGGTCAGGTGCTTGAGCAATTGGTTGGTCAGCGCGCCGAAGTTGACGTCGGTGCCATTCATCACGCGGGTGGCCGCAATGACTTCGTCAGCCGGGCGGCCAGGCATCATCAACGGCATCCAGTCAGCCATTTTTGCCTTGTCTTCGGTGTATTCCATGTCCGCGAAGGCGTGGTGCTTGCTCAGCACGTTGAAGCGTTCCTTGAGGAAGGACACGCCGCTGTCGCCTTGCACGAAGCTCAGGTGTGGCACCGGGCTGATGAACGTTTTGCACGAGCCGAACGTGCCTTTTTTGGTCAGGTACGACCAGAACTGCTTCGACACCTCGAACTGGGTGTTGATGTGCACGGCTTTCTTGATGTCGACGGTGCCGTCGGCGGCCTGCGGCGTGTAATTCAGCTCGCACAGGCCGGCGTGACCGGTACCGGCGTTGTTCCACGGGTTGGAACTCTCCGCAGCACCGGAATCCATCAGCTCGACGACTTCCAGCTTGATCGCGGGGTCGAGCTCTTTGAGCAGTACGGCGAGGGTGGCACTCATGATGCCGGCCCCAACCAGTACTACGTCGACTGCTTCGTTATGCGCCATTTAACGCGTCTCCAAAATCTGCAGCACCAAATTGTCGGCATGGCTGCCAGGCGCTCCGGGGCGTGTCAGTGAACCCCAGGTACCCACGGCAGGATCGCCATGTCCGAATCTTCGCAATTTTTCGCAACTTCGACGGACGCTACCGGCCGGGTCAATGAGCTCCATGAACTCATTACAACGCGCGACTGGCAATTCGACTTATGGCCGAGACATCCGTTTGTGCAACCAAATCCGTAGCGGACAGGCTTCAGGCTCCGGTATCAGAGGCGTATCCGGTCCTGTTTCGTTGGGCTGTTTCAGACGCTAATGGTGCATGTTCAGACGCAAAACTATTCATTTGCTCGCCACACTCTTGTGAAGTTGTGAAAACCCGTTTTTTTCACGCTCTTTTGAAGACGTGAACCTCAAAAAAGGGCTGTCCCAGCCTGGCACTGTGCCCGGATGGATTGCCGCCATGGAATACATGACGGGCAAATCGGGCAAACAGCTCAGTAACCGAGCGTAATGACAGCTCTGCAGATTCGCGAAAAGCAGGGGGTTTGCTCAAGGAACAGCAAGCGCGCCAGCTTCACTCGATCTGTGTGGGCGGCTCTCTGTGGGCGGTGCGGGGTGTCAATGCCGAGGCATTTACGATGCTGCGAGGCCCGATCAGGAGACGTCCTTATAATCGGGGGGAGATTGTATCTAAGAAACGCGGGGAAATGGACGTGTTTAATGACTTTTATTAGGCGTCTGGTCAGGTGGTCAACAGTTGCTGCGCCCGCGCACGCGGTTGGCGCTGGCTGACACGGGCGCCAGTGGGCAGCGGATGGTGCAGCCAGTTGAGGCGGATTTCTTCGATTTCGACCCAGCCATCGCCCATCGGCTGAAGGCTGCACTGCTTGAACGCCTGGCAATGGCCGTTGCGGTCGAGCAGGGCGAAACTGCGGTGCAATGGGCGTGGCGCGAACAACGAGATCAGATAACGCATGGCTGATTACCGTGTGGGGTGACTGCAATGAAGGTTGGCAGCGAGCCGTGACGTGCAAGTGAAAGGGCGATGACAGCTGTGTGACAGGAACCGCTTTCCCAAGGGTTTGTCAGACATTTCAGTATTCACTGTGAGGTGCTAGTTACCCGCAGTGGCCCACCGCTATACTGCGGGCCTGTTTTGTGCCTGATTCTGGAGAGAAGCGCATGTTGCAACGCCTGTTGTTCGGTTTGATCACTGTGACCAGTTTGACCCTTGTCGGCTGCGCCCATAGCCCGCAACAACTGAGCCCCGAGCCCAAGCTGACCACTCAGTTGGCACCGGTCGGCCACGGTCAGCAGGTTGTGGTCCGTGTCGTCGACGGACGTCCGTCCCCTACTCTGGGCACCCGTGGTGGCTTGTACCCGGAGACCAGCGCGATCACCGTGCAAGGCGCGCAAATCCTGCCGAAGTTGCAGGCTCAGGCTGAAGCCGCCGTGCGTTTGCTCGGTTTCACCCCGGTGTCCAACGGCATGAATGCACCGCAGTTGACCGTGACCCTGGCCGAGCTGAAGTATCAGTCGCCCAAAGAAGGCATGTACGTGACTGAAGCGACCATCGGCGCGACCTTCCGCTCCGATGTGCAGAACGCCAACCGCCGTTACAGCGGCCGTTACGGCGCGTCCCTGGACCAGCGTTTCGGCATGGCGCCAAACCAGGAAACCAACACCAAGCTGGTCAGCGATGTGTTGAGCGATGCGTTGACGCGTCTGTTCAAGGACCCGACCGTGGGGCAGATTCTCGGCGAGTAAGCGTTCGCCAGATTCAAAAAAGCCCGGCGCCAGTGATGGCCCGGGCTTTTTTCATGCCTGCCGGATTAACACCGAACTCTGTGGGAGCAAGCTTGCTCGCGAAAGCGGTATGCCAGCAGCATCAATGTCGACTGACACTCCGCCTTCGCGAGCAAGCCCGCTCCCACAAGGGGTCGGTGGTATCAGGCCGCTTGCGAGTAAAAATCCAGCATGCTCACGCCTGTCAGCAAATCCGTCTCGGGCAAGTCCGCATGCTGATGCCCGCCCAGCGCGCAATACACCAGCCAATGGCGGTCCTGGACATTGAAGGCGAGGCTGCCGACCAATGTTTGTTGTTCTTCACTCTGGGCGATGAGGTACAGGCGATCCTGGTTTTCGGCGTGCAACATGACGGGCTCCGTGTCGGTTTTCGTGGGGCGGCAGCCTGACGGATGCAGATGACGAAGCCGTGACACAGGGCAGTCTTCTGCCAAATGGTCAGTTATTTGTCGTAAAGCGAGTGCAGGGCAGGAGGCTTTCGGTAGAATCCGCGCCGCAGTCGTCGGTTCGGCGGTTGCCACACCTGTTTTGTTCGAGGTCCGTGATGTCGCTGCATTTGATGACGCTGTTTACCGCCCATCCCGCCAAAGTGGTCAACCTGCTGGCCCTGCTGCTGGCTTTCCCGGGCAGTTGGCTGCTGCACGCCACCCGTCGCCGCGAACAGCGCGCCATGGCCAGTATCGTGGCCCAGCGCCAAAGCCAGCCCAGCGTCGAGCCGACCCTTGATTGGGCGACCTTGCGCATGAATCGCTTTTTCTACCGCTTCGGTTTCGCCTGCCTGGGGCTGGCGTTGCTGGTGTCGTGGATCAGCACGCGGGTCTGAACTCCAGGCATAAGATTTATGCCCGCCGGGCGGCCATGGGATTTGCCTGTGTGAGGGCTGCTTGGGTGATAGGGCTGCCTGTGGTGAGAGGGCTGCCTGTGGGTGATAGGGCTTGCCTGGGTGAGAGGGCTGTTGTGGCGAGGGGGCTTGCCCCCGTTCGGCTGCGCAGCAGTCGTAAGCTTCTGGGGTCGCTTCGCAACCCAACGGGGGCAAGCCCCCTCGCCACAACAGCCCTCGCCACAGGCAAGTCCTTTCACTACCGGCAAGTCCTTTCACCCCAGGCAAGCCCCCTCACCACATTTAGTGTTTGCCCCCAAAAATAGTGTTTGCCCCAACAAAAACGGCGCCCCAAGGGGCGCCGTTTTTGTATGCGGTCAAACCACTTACAGCGGCAACCCGGCCTTCACACGGTATTGATTGCGTACCGGGGTGGCGTATTGAAGCACCAGGAACGGGCGGTGTTCCTCGGGGCAGGCGTCCAGGCGTTTGTTCCATTCTTCCTGGGCCTTGGCCAATTCATCGGCGGCAAACACTTCAGCGGCTGTCGGCACCTGCAATTGCGGGTCGGCGTCTTGCCACTGGGCGTACGCCAGGTAGTGCACCGGAAACAGCCGGTAGCCGCCGAGAATCTGTTTGTCCATCTCGATCGCCAACAGCTTGGTGTCTTCGAACAGCTCGCTGATCGGCGCGGCGAAGTTCACGTGCACGCGGCCCTTGTAGCCGGTGATGCCCTTGGCAATGCTCACGTCATCCTCGCCTGGCACTTTGGTGTAGCTGCCGGTGGTGGCGCGGATGAACAGTTCGCGGGCCTTGGCCTGGTCGCACGGGTCGTATTCGTAGCTGATCGACACCGGGGTCACGTTCAGCGAGCGAATGACTTCGCCGAACGGCTCGTCCTTGCGGCTCATGTGGAACATCTTGAGGATCGCCGACTCGGTACGGTCGTCGCCGTCCTTGGCCCGGCCTTCGGCTTGGGCGATCCAGATCGAGGCGCAATCGTTGCGGATCGAGTGGTTGATGTAAGCCGACAACAGCTGGTAGGCCGCCATTTTTTCGCGGCGACCGGTGATCGAGCGGTGCACGATGAAGCTCTTGTTCAGGCGCATCAGATCGCTGACGAAGGGCTTTTGCAGCAAGTTGTCGCCAATTGCGATGCGCGGCGTCGGCAGGCCGGCGTGGTACACGGCGTAGTTGACGAAGGCCGGGTCCATCACGATGTCGCGGTGGTTGGCGATGAACAGGTAGGCGCTGCCGGACTTGAATTGTTCGACACCGGTATACGTCACACCGTCAGTGGCGCGTTCGATGGTGTGGTCGACGTACACCTCGACTTTGTCCTGCAACGTCGCCACCGAATGCACGTCGGCGAACTCACGGCGCAGTCGATGAGCTATAAGAGGTTTGAGCATCCAGCCGAAGGCACCGGCATAACGCGGGAAGCGGAAGTGGATGAGGATATCTAGAAACGCCTTGTCGCCCAGCAGCCGGTTCAGTACCGCCGGGACTTCGCTGTCGTCGTAAGGTCGGATGGCATCGAATTCGCCCATCATGCTCTCTTGTTAGAAACGGCTAGGGTAAGTAAAGGTTTGGATCGAAAACCAACGGGGCACGGTCTGAAAAGGTAGCCAGACAAATAGCCCTGCGAATAGACCGGCGATTATACGCACAAGTCACTTGGGAGACCGCGATGCTGGAAACTGCGCTGTATGAATGTCCGTATTGTGGTGAAGAAGTGGAGACTGCTCTGGATCTGTCCGGCGGCGATCAGACCTATATCGAGGACTGTCAGGTGTGTTGCCGGCCAATTACCTTCGTGTTGCAGGTTGACGGGGCGGAATGGCATCTCGAGGTTTTTAGCGAAAACGAGTGAGAAGGGGCGTCCCATGCAGCGAATCTACGAACCGGAAAACCTGATGGAAGGTGAGTTGCTGCAACGCATGCTGGCCAGCGAGGGCATCGAGGCGCACCTGGTGGGGCGCGATTTGCTCGGCGGCACTGGCGAATTGCCGATCTTCGGCCTGCTGGGCTTGTCGGTGGATAACGACCAGGCGCAATACGCCCGTGAGCTGATCACTGCGTACAATGCCGCGCTGCCGATGCCCGGCGATGAACCGGACAGTTTCCCCGGGACGCTGGTCTGTTAGGCTGACGTTCGTTTGATCAAGAGCCGTGTTGCCCCATGTGTGGACGTTATGCCCTGTTTCGCTGGAACCCCGCCTTCGCGGCCCTGCCGGGGTTCCCCGCCGATCAGCAGGCCCAGTGGAATATTTCCCCCAACGATTCGGTGTTGATGCTGCGTGCCGGCGCCGACGGCCAGCGCGAACTGGCCCGGGCGCGTTGGGGTTTGACCCCGCCCTGGCTGACTGACCTGTCGCGCACTCCGGCCCATGCCCGGGCTGAAACCGTTGCTGAACAACCGATGTTTCGCCAGGCGCTGCGCGAGCGCCGTTGCCTGCTGCCGGCCAATGGCTTTTACGAGTGGCGCGGTACTACCCGCAAACGCCCGTACTGGCTGACGCCGGGGGAGGGTTCGGCACTGTTTTTCGCGGCGATCTGGGAAGCGTATCCGGTGCAGGAACAGGTGTGGCTGAGCACCGCAGTAATCACGCAACCGGCGGCGAGTCAGCGTCGACCGTTGATTCTGGATGCGGCGGGGCAGGCGGCCTGGCTTGATCCCGAGACGCCATTGCATGTGTTGCAGGGGTTGCTGGCCAGTGAGCCCGCGGCGTTGCGCGAGCGGGTGTTGGCGAATCTGGTGAATGATCCGAAATTGAATGGGCCGGAATGTTTGACCCCCGGTTGATGGGGTGTCCGGGCTGGCCTCTTCGCGGGCAAGCCCGCTCCCACAGGGGATCTCCAGTGTTCACAAATAATGTGGCCACAAAAGAATCTACTGTGGGAGCGGGCTTGCTCGCGAAGAGGCCCTTGGATCAAACCTTGAACTGATTGATCAACCGCCGCTGCTGCTCCGCCAACTTGGTCAGATCCGCACTGGCCGCACTCGATTCATCCGCGCCACCAGCCACTTCATTGGCCACTTGCCCAATGTTGATCACGTTACGGTTGATGTCATCCGCCACCGCGCTCTGCTCTTCGGCCGCACTGGCAATCTGCGTGTTCATGTCATTGATCACCGACACCGCCTGAGTGATCGTTTCCAGCGCTTCGGCCGCTTTCGCCGCGTGCTGCACGCTTTCGTCGGTGCGGTTCTGACTGTCCTCCATCACCCGCACCACATCGCGCGTGCCCTGTTGCAGTTGCTGGATCATGGTCTGGATTTCTTCGGTGGCCTTCTGGGTCTTCTGCGCCAGGTTGCGCACTTCGTCGGCCACCACCGCAAAACCACGACCCTGTTCACCGGCTCGCGCCGCCTCGATGGCCGCGTTCAAGGCCAGCAGGTTGGTCTGTTCGGCAATCCCGCGAATGGCGGTCAGGATCGCGTTGATGTTCTCGCTGTCCTTGGCCAGGGTTTGCACGACACCCACAGCCTTGCCGATTTCCACCGCCAGCACGCCAATCGAATTCGACGTGTCACGCACGATTTGCATGCCCTGCGCGGCGGCCTGATCAGCATGGCTGGCAGCTTGCGCAGCCTGGGTTGCGTTGCGCGCCACGTCTTGTGCGGTGGCGGTCATTTCGTGCACGGCGGTGGCGACCTGATCGATCTCGGCCATTTGCTTCTGCACGCCGATGTTGGTGCGGATGGCGATGTCGGCGGTGTGTTCCGACGAGTCGCTGACGCTCTGCACCGACGTCACGACCTGGGTGATCATCGCCTGCAATTTGGCGAGGAAGGTGTTGAAGCCTTTGGCAATCGAGCCCAGTTCATCGGCGCGGTCGCTGGTCAGGCGACGGGTCAGGTCACCTTCACCCTTGGCGATGTCGTCGAGCATCGCCACCATTTGCTTGAGCGGCCGGGCAATGCCGTGGCCCACCAGCCAAATCACCAGCAAGCCGATACCGGCAATCAACAAGCCGACCATGGCCATGCCGAAGGTGTCGGATTTACGCTGGGCATCCAGGTCGCCCTGAAGTTTTTGCAAGTCGGCCATCACCGCGTTCAGCGGCAATTGCAGCATCAGCGTCCAGCGCGCGTCGGTCTGGCCGATGCCGAACGGCAGGTACAACTCGATGCGGCCCTGAGCCTTGTCGACGGTGTAAGTGACTTCGCCGCGCTTGAGGTTGGCCATGTTGGCGATCTGTTGGCTGTCGAGAATGTCGCTGACCTTCTCGCCGAACTTGCTTGGGTCTTTGGTGTAGGCAACGATCCGCCCGTTGCCGCCGATCAGTGCCATCACGCCGGAGCCGCCGTAGAGTTTCTGGTTGGCGCCCAGCAGCATTTCCTGGATGAAGTTCACCGACAGGTCGGCGCCGACGATGCCCTGGAACGTGCCGTTGAGCATGATCGGCTCAATAAAGGAGGCGAGCATCACGATCTTGTCGCCGACCTTGTAGGGCGCCGGGTCGATCACGCAGGATTTTTTGGTTTCCTTGGAGCACAGGTAGTACTCGCTGGCGCGCACGCCGGTCGACAGGGTTTTCTGGTCGTCGACATCGACCAGTTTGTCGAGGCCCAGCGTGCCGTCGTCGTTGCGGAACCACCACGGCAGGAAGCGCCCGTTGCCGGCGTCGATGCCGACCACTTTGGTGCCGACGTAGGCCGCGTCGTTGTGGTCGAGGGCGTCTTTTTCCCAGCCGATATAGGTGCCGAGGATTTTCGGGTTCTTCACCACGTTTTCCTTGATCAGGCTGATCAATTGTTCGCGGCTCAGGCTCAATTGCGGCTGGCCATCGGCGCCCGGCGTGCCGATCAGCGTGTTGACCCGCACCAGCCCGCCGGCAATCAGCAGCGGCGCTTCAAGCTCGCGCTGGATCTGGCTGACCTGGGTTTGCGCCAGCGAGGTCAGGCGCTGTTCGATGACTTGCTCGAATTGCGCCTGTGTCCGCTGCTGCACCATCTCCTGGGTGCGCGCGCCGGAAAACAGCGCGTACAGCACCAACGCGGCCACGACGCTGAGAACGATGGCGCCGGCGAGGGCGGCGACGGAAAACTGGATCGACTTGAATTTCATGGGTGCTCCGCACGCAAGAGGACGTCTGCGGAGGTGTATCGGCAGGAGCCCGGTCGCCCATGAGCAGCGGCGCGCGAAATGACTGTTTTGGACGGGCCGATGTCGCTATCAGACCGGTGCCGAACCTTTGGCTGGCGAGGCAGTCAGTGCTGTATGAATTTTTTCCTACTACAGTCTTACCGCAGCGGGTTGCGGACTTAAGGGGAGTGCCTTGATGAACAAGTCTCTGGTGGCGTGTGTGTTGGGTTCGGCGCTGTTGCTCAATGGCTGCGAAACCGTCAACACGACCAGCCCCGGCGAGGTGGGTGTCGTTCGCCAGCAAAGAATGACCACGTTGTTGTCCAGCGAACAGGTCAATTCTGCGTACGCCCAGGATTATCAGCAGACCCTCGGTGACGCCAACAGCAAGAACACCCTCGACAAAACCAGTGTTGATGCCAAACGCGTTCAAGCGATCGCCGATCGCCTGATCGCTCAGGCACCGACGTTTCGTCCCGATTCCGCGCAATGGACATGGGAGGTCAACCTGATCAAGAGCGACGACCTCAACGCCAACTGCGGTCCGGGCGGCAAAATCATTGTCTACACCGGTCTGATCGACAAGCTGCAACTGACTGACGACGAACTGGCGGCGGTGATGGGCCACGAAATCGCCCACGCCCTGCGTGAGCATGGTCGCGAGGCGTTATCCAAATCCTATGGCTTGAGCATCGCCCAGCAACTGGCCATCGCGGCCGGTGCGCCGGCGTCGATTGTGGAAGTGGGGAATAACGGGGTGAACCTGTTGATGACGCTGCCCAACAGCCGCACCAATGAAAACGAAGCCGACCTGATCGGCCTGGAACTGGCGGCCCGTGCGGGCTATAACCCGAACGCCGCGCTCACCCTGTGGGACAAGATGAGCAAGGCTGACGAGGGCGCGCCACCGGAGTTCCTTAGCACGCACCCATCGTCGAGCAGCCGGACTGCGGCGTTGCAGGCGGCGATTCCGAAGGTCATGCCGTTGTACGAGAAAGCTCCGAAGTCTTGAGTCGAGGCGGCTGACGCTTTCGCGGGCAAGCCCGCTCCCACACTGGACCGCGTCCGTTTGGACAACTCGGTCACCTGTGGGAGCAGGTTTGCTCCGGGCGGCGATTCCGAAGGTCATGCCGTTGTACGAGAAAGCTCCGAAGTCTTGAGTCGAGGCGGCTGACGCTTTCGCGAGCAAGCCCGCTCCCACATTGGACCGCGTCCGTCTGGGCAACTCGGTCACTTGTGGGAGCAACTGTCTTAACCCTGCCATTCGTCACCGCCATTCGGTGCCGTCGCGCAGCATGGCATTCAGCCGGATCAACAGTATCCGCATGCA
>NZ_JBNNWE010000057.1:0-39268 GCF_050280905.1 Pseudomonas sp. NPDC086278 | reverse complement strand
AGTTTCGAGAGTGTGATGCGCATGGTCGCTCGCGGCGCCGGCTTGGCGATTGTGCCGCTGGCGGCCGTCGAACGCTGGCCGGGGGAGATCTGACGCAGCCAGGTTTGCAGCTCTTCGTCGTATTTGCGGTTACGCAGTACGGTCATCGCTTGCTGCTCACGGGCCTGGGTGGTGCTGTCAGTGGCGCGACGGCCAAGGACTTCCAGGACGTGCCAGCCATATTGGGTCTTGAACGGCTTGGACAGTTGACCTTGTGGGGTCTTGGCCATTACTTCGCGGAACTCCGGAACCACGGCGTTCGGGTCGATCCAGCTCATGTCACCGCCGTTAAGGGCGGAACCCGGATCTTCCGAGTAGCTTTTCGCGAGTTCGGCGAAATCTTCGCCCGCTTCGATGCGGGTATAGAGCGACTGAGCCAGGGCTCTGGTCTTCTCTTCATCGCGGATCGGGCTAGGCTTGACCAGAATGTGGCGCACATGCACTTCGTCGCGCATCTGGGTTTCGCCGCCACGCTTGTCGAGGATCTTCAAGATAATGAAGCCGCCCGGTGTACGCATCGGCTGAGTTACATCGCCAACCGTCATCGTGCTCAGCATGCGATCAAACGGCGGTGGCAATTGAGCAGCTTTGCGCCAGCCCATGTCGCCGCCTTCGAGAGCGGTTTCACTGGCGGACTTGGCAATGGCCAACTGACCGAAGTCAGCGCCTTGCTTGAGCTGCTGGTAAACCGCGTCTGCTTGCTTGGCTGCGTTCTGAATCGCATCGGAGTTGGCGCTTTCCGGTGTAGGAATCAGGATGTTGGCCAGGCGAAACTCTTCGGACAATTGCATTTTGCCCACGTCGGAAGCGAGGAAGTTTTTCACTTCCTGCTCGGAGACCTGAATGCGTTCGGCCACACGACGCTGACGCACGCGGCTGATGATCATCTCGCGACGAATCTGGTCGCGGGCGTCGTCGTAGGACAGGCCGTCGTGAGCCAGGGCTGCACGGAACTGATCAATCGACATGTTGTTGCGCTGGGCAATGGTGCCGACTGCCTGGTTCAACTCTTCGTCGGTGATGCGGATGCCGGAACGCTCGCCGATCTGCAGTTGCAGGTTTTCGACGATCAGACGCTCAAGCACTTGCTGATCCAGCACGCCAACAGGTGGCACCGCAGCGCCACGCTTGGCGATGGTTTGCTGAACCTCGCGGACCCGTTGGTCCAGTTGGCTCTGCATGACCACGTCGTTATCGACGATGGCCACCACTTTGTCGATGGACTGTACCGCGGCGTTCGCCGCAGTACCCAGGAACAGCGCGCCCAACACTAAAGGGCGCAGACAATCAGAAAGCTTGGTCTTCACGTTCACGATAACCTTGGATGCCTTTGTCGAGGAAGCTCTCTACTTTGGCGCCGGTGAGGCCGCCGAGACCTTTCAGAACGATTTGTAGGAAGACGCCGTGGTCGCCTTTTTCGTTTTGCGGGGCTTCTTGACTGAACTCGTCGTACGAAACCCAGTAACGGTTGATCAGGCGCAGTTTCCAGCAGCAGTTGTCGTACTCAAAACCACCAAAGGCTTCCAGGGTACGGTTGCGGTTGTAGTCGTACTGCCAGCGGCTGATGGCGTTCCACTGCGGCACGATCGGCCAGATCACCGAGAAGTCGTGCTGTTCAATCTTGTAGTAATCCTTCACGTAGCCAGGTTGCCCCGGGGTGCCATAGTCACCGCCGCCCACCTGCCATTTACCGCTGTTCTGGTCGTAACGAACCTGGTCATTGCGATAGCGATAACCGGCGTTGATGACCTTGTTCGGGTTGTCTTCAGGCTGGTAGTGGAACATCGCGCTGCCCGAGCGAGGGCTGCGGCTATCCGGGTCCCAGTTGTAGTCGGCCGTCGTGCGCCAATCGCGGTTCCAGCGGTATTCGTATTCCAGTGCATAAGGAGAAACATTGGAATGCGCATCTTGGCGGGTCTTGGCATCGATCCCCGGCAACTGGACTTCACGATCCTTGAAGTACAGGGCCTGGCCGACACTGATACGTTGACGTTCGAAACCGTCATCTTCAATCCAGCGGTTGGTCACGCCCAGCGACAGTTTGTTCTCGTCGCCAACACGGTCGGAACCGGAGAAACGGTTGTCGCGGAACAGCGAGGCATAATTGAAGGTGTATTCGCTCGTGTCGAAAACAGGAATGTCTTCCTGGTTTTCCTGTGGCACGTAGAGGTAGTAGAGGCGCGGTTCAAGGGTTTGACGATAGTTTTTGCCGAACCATTGAGTGTTGCGATCGAAATACAGGCCGCTGTCGATGCTGGCAATCGGAACGCCACGGTTCTGGTTGCTGCCGAAGGTGCCGTTGAGCTTGTCTGTTTCTGCCGACTGCGCAGCAATCTGGTTTTTACCGATGCTGTCCAGATCCAGTTGGTACTGGGTGTACTGGTACTTGAGCGTTGGTTTAATGAAACCATACGTCCAATTCAGCGGCAGGCTGACGGCTGGTGCCAGGTTGAGGCGGTCGCCATTGGCGCGCGCCAGGCCTTGAACGTTGGTGTCCAGACGAGGAGTCACATTGCCGTCTTCGTCGGTGAACGTGCCGTTTTTCAGGTCACGATCAAACCGTACGATTTCAGTGTTGTAAGTGAAATTCAGGCCGTTTGGATGATAGGGCAGTGCGCCGTCAAAGGTGATCTGCGGCAAACGATCGTATGGAGTGATGTTGGAAACGGTCGCCAGCTGATAGGCCTGCGCATTGATGCGCGCGGTATAGCTGTCGCCGCGATAGCTGACGGAACCTTGCTGGTTCACGTAGTCCGCACTTTTCACGCCAATCTGATCAGTCTGCAAATCCTGGAAGTAATAAGGATCGCTGATCTTGGTGTAATCGACCTGCGTGAAGACACGCGAATCCAGACCGCCCTTGTGCTGCCAGTTATACATGTAGCGGTTTTTCTGGTAGTCGGTCTGGTTGCTGCGATCGGTGTCTTCGTCGTTCAGATAAGCAGCGCCGAACTGACCTTCGCTGGATGGCGTCAGGTAACGGAACTCGCCTTCCATCAACAAGCCGTGCTTGCTCATGTAGCGCGGGTACAACGTGGCATCGTAGTTTGGCGCCAGGTTGAAGTAATACGGAGTGACCAGCATGAAGCCGGTATCGCTGCCGGTGCCGATGGTCGGCGGCAGGAAGCCGGATTGGCGACGGTCGTCGATCGGGAAGTAAATGTACGGCGTGTACAGAACCGGAATGTCCTTGACGCGCAGTGTCACGTTGGTCGCGGTACCGAAACCGGTGGCCGGGTTCAAGGTGATGTTGTTGCCCTTGAGCTGCCAGGCGTTGCTGCTCGGTTCGCACGTGGTGTACGTACCATCCTTGAGGCGGATGATCGCGTTTTCGGAGCGTTTGGCGTACAGCGCGTTACCGCGGATACGCGATTTGTGCATCACGTATTCAGCGTTATCGACCTTGGCTTCACCGGTGTCGAGCTGCACGTCAGCGTGGTCGCCCACGATCAGTGCGCCGTTGTCGCGGATGCGCACGTCGCCATTGAGTTCGGCGCGGCTCTCGGCCTGATACAGGCTGGCCTCGTCGGACTCGACCTGCATGCTGCCCTGGCGCAACACGACGTCACCGGCCAGCGTACCGACCTGATCTTCGGTGTTGTAGCGCGAGGCCTTGGCGCCGATAAAGGTCGGAGCGTCACTTTTATTCGTCTTGTCGTTCATGCCGGGACGAATCGGTTCGATATAGGAACCAGAGCAGTAAGGACCCGCTTCGGCCAACTGCGCGGCGGTGAGATTCTCACGCGGAACCCAGTCGAGGTGGCTGTAGTCTGCACTACGCGCCTTCAGGCCACGGCCCTTGGCGTCGGTAACCAGCGCTTTCTTGTCGGCGGTCGCTTCGCTGGCGCTTTCGGCCTCAGCTTCGCCACTGGCGACTGCGTTGCCGTCATGGACAGGACGCGGGGGCAATGCCGCCGCTGGCGTTTTTGGCGCACAGTCCCAGGCACCCGAAGCAGAGACTGAGCAGTCATACTGTTCCGCGGCGACCACGTACGAAGTGGCTAGGGGTTGCAGGGCCAGCAAACTGCCGGTAACCAGCAACGGAAATTTTTTACGAAACGCGGGGGATTTCAATGCCATCTTATTAGTCCGGGCTTCCTGCGTGCCATCTGCCCGCGGTGTGGGCCGCACGCCTCTCGATGGTCTGAAAAAGATGCTGGATAATAAAGCATGACCCGCTTGACGGCTAGCGCCGTCGGAGACCCTTGCAATGCCTGACCAAGATGTACGTTTGCAACACCTGAAAGTTTGGCTCGATGAACAGCTGGCGATCCTCTTTGCAGATCAGGGCTGGGGCGCCGTACCCCCGGCCACGTTGACTGCGGCCAGCAGTGACGCGAGTTTTCGGCGCTATTTTCGCTGGGAGGGCGAAGGCAAAAGTTTCATCGTGATGGACGCTCCTCCACCCCAGGAAAACTGCAAACCCTTCGTGGATATCGCTTTTTTGCTGGAAAAATCCGGAATTAATGTGCCGAAAATTTATGCCGAAGACCTCGATCGCGGTTTTCTTTTGCTCAACGACCTGGGCAACAAGACCTTTCTCGACGTCATCGACAGCGAAAATGCCGACGTTTTGTTCAACGATGCCTTACAAGCCTTGCTCGCTTTTCAGCAATTGCCGATGGTGGCGCCGCTGCCGAGTTATGACGTGGCGTTGCTGCGTCGCGAGCTGGAATTGTTTCCCGAGTGGTACGTGAAGCATGAGCTGGGCATCGAGTTCGACTCGGCCCAGCAAACGCTCTGGCAGAACGTTACCGATGTGCTGATCGACAGCGCCCTGGCGCAGCCCAAAGTGCTGGTGCACCGCGACTACATGCCGCGCAACCTGATGCTCAGCGAGCCGAACCCTGGCGTGCTGGATTTCCAGGACGCGGTGTATGGCCCCGTGACCTACGACGTGACCTGCCTGTTCAAGGATGCATTCCTCAGTTGGCCCGAAGAGCGCGTGCACGGCTGGCTGGAAAGCTACTGGCAGCAAGCGGGCGCACTGGGTATTCCGGTGCAACCTGACTTCGAAGAGTTCCGCCGTGCCAGCGACCTGATGGGCGTGCAACGTCACCTGAAGGTGATCGGCATCTTCGCCCGCATCTGCCATCGCGACGGCAAACCGCGCTACCTCGCCGACGTGCCGCGTTTCTTTGCTTATATAGACGCCGTGATCGCCCGTCGTCCTGAGCTGGCCGAGCTGGATGTGTTGCTGCTGAGCCTGCGCGCCGGAGCGACAGCATGAAGGCAATGATTCTGGCCGCGGGCAAGGGCGAGCGCATGCGTCCGCTGACCCTGACCACTCCCAAACCGCTGATTCACGCAGGCGGCGTGCCCCTGATCGAATATCACTTGAAGGCCTTGGCGATTGCCGGGTTCACCGAGATCGTGATCAACCACGCCTGGCTGGGTCAGCAGATCGAAAATTATCTGGGTGATGGCTCGCAGTACGGCGTGCGCATTCAGTACTCGCCCGAAGGTGAACCGCTGGAAACCGGGGGCGGTATCTTTCGCGCGTTGCCGTTGCTGGGCGACGATGCGTTCCTGGTGGTCAATGGCGACATCTGGACCGATTACGACTTCAGTGTGTTGCACCAACCTATCGCCGGGTTGGCGCATCTGGTGCTGGCCGACAACCCGGCCCATCACCCGACCGGCGATTTCATCCTGGTCGACGGGCGCGTGCGCGATGGTCAGCCGGACTCTTCGACCCTGACTTACAGCGGTATCGCGGTGTTGCATCCGCAGTTGTTCGACGGTTGTGCGGAGGGCGCCTTCAAACTGGCGCCGCTGTTGCGCAAGGCCATGGCCGAAGGGCAGGTCAGCGGTGAAAAGCTGCACGGCCATTGGGTCGATGTCGGCACGCACGAACGTCTGGCGCAAGCTGAAACCTTGATAGAAGCGAGTCGCTGAGATGCTGTGGCCAGGGACTCTGATTGGAGCCGGGGCGGGCTTTGCCATAGCCAGCATTCCGGGGGCCATGCTTGGCGCTTTGTTGGGGCAGGCGCTGGACCGGCGTTTGCACTTGCAAAGCTTCGGGCATTTGCGTGAAAGGCTCGGCGGCAAACCGATGCTGCGTAACGATGAACTGCTTTTTGTGTTACTGGGCCGATTGGCTAAATGCGACGGGCGAGTGGTGGAGGGGCATATCCAGCAGGCGCGCCAGGAGATGCAGGCGCTGGAAATGACTGAACCGGCCAAGCGTCGCGCGATTGCGGCGTTCAATCGCGGCAAATCGGGCAATGACCGGTTGCGCGGTTACTTGCGCCGCTTGAGCGCTCAACCCCATGCCTCGGAAGGTGTGTTGCGCGCCTGCTGGCGAATGGTCTGGGCCGATGGTCGCGCCGGGAGCGCCGAGCGCGAGCTGATTGCGCAGTGGGGCAAATGGCTGGGCTGGACGCCGTACCAGGTGCAGGCACTGGCGGCTGATTATGAGCCGCACCGACGACCGCAAGTCAGCAGTGCGCTCACGTATCAGGATGCATTGCGCTTATTGGGTGTGTCCGCCACCAGCGAGCCGGCGCAGATCAAGCGGGCTTACCGGCGGCTGCTCAGCCGCCATCACCCGGACAAGATTGCCGGCAGCGGGGCGACGGCGTTGCAGGTGCGTGAAGCGACGGACAAGACGCGCGAGTTGCACACTGCGTACACATTGATTCGTGAGCGGCGGGATTTTCGCTAGCCGGGAGATTTGAGTCGTTTGTGATGCAGCCTTCGCGAGCAAGCCCGCTCCCACAGGGGATCTGCGCCGATCACACCTTTGCGGCCCGCCCAAAAAACCTGTGGGAGCGAGCTTGCTCGCGATGAGGCCGGCAGATTCAACATTGATTTGCCTGTCAGGACGCCTTCGCGAGCAAGCCCGCTCCCACACTGGATCTTCAGTGAACACAGTTTTTATGTTCGACCAGGAACCAGTGTGGGAGCGGGCTTGCTCGCGAATGGGCGCAACGCGGTCTATCAGTCCGCCGCATTCTGCGGATTCAAATACCCGCGCACCCGTCGAAACAGCTGCTCTTGCTCAGCCTTGGCATTGCCCGGCAACGCCTTCAGCGCCACCTGGCTGAACGCTGAAGCTTTCAACCGCTTGCTGGCCTGCATCCGCTCCAGCGCGGCGTTGCGGTCCAGCAGTCTGTCCATATAGAAGATGTCTGCCGTTGGCAGCTTCAGTGTTGGCGTCAATTCGGCCAGCCCGGGTGCTGCCGCCACAGGCGTCTGCGCGGCAACCATTACAAATTTCTCGACTTGCGACGGCTGCTTCTCGCTCAGATAACGCGCCGCCCAATACGCGCCGCTGCCGTGACCCAGGACGACAATGCTGCGGGCACTTTGCTGTTCTGCGTAGGCAATCGCCGCATCGATGCGCGCGAAGATTCGCTCGGCGTCGGCCTTCGTCTGCTCCTCGGTGGTTTCAGCGATCGCCTTGTCGGCAACCTCCGCTTCACCGCCGGCCGCTTGCTCGATGGGCGCGGCGGTGGTCGAGTCCTTGCTGCCGGTCTCCGGAGCCTTGAGCGTTGCCGGCATTTCCATGACGCGTGGCGCGATGGCATCGCTTTGCAGGTCCGGCAAGGTGATACTCAGGCTGCTCCACTTGGCGTCGGGCAGTTTGTTGCGCAATGGCCCGATTGCCTGCGGCCAGTCAGCGGTTTCGCCGGCACCGGGGATGATAATCACCGCGCCCTTGGGGTCGGCGGTATTGGCCGGTTTCCACAGCGCGAGAAAGCTGTCGGTGCCGGCTTGCAGTTGTTGCTGTTCCTGGGCGGGGACTTTGCGCTCAAGTGCTGTCGCTTCTTCCTGACTACGCTCAAGCAGTGGCTGGCGTTCGACCGGTTTTTCTTCAACGGCTTTATCCGCCGCGGCAGGTGCCGGGGTGGCGGCCTCGACAGAAAAGGCGCAAGGCAGGATCAGCGACAGGCACAATGCTGGCAACGCCAGGCGGTAGACAGGGGGCATCGGATATTCCAGGCCAGAAGTTATTCCGGCAGCCTAATGGGTTGGTCAGTATTTGTCAGTGTGTGAGATTTCAATGAAGCGTTTTTGCTGCCTGTGGGTTATCGGCTGGTTGTGGTTTCCCTTGATGAGCTGGGCGGCTTCCGCGCCACCGGCGCATGTCGCGTCCTTGTCCGCCAGCCAACAACAATGGCTGAAAGAGCACGGTGAGTTGCGCGTGGGGGTGGTATTGCAGGCGCCGTTCGCGCAATACGACCGCCGCTTGCAGCGCCTGTCCGGGGTCAACGTCGAGTTGATGAAGTGGCTGGCCAAATCGCTCAAGGTCGAACTCGGCTGGCGTAACTTTCCCGACCTCGAACAACTGGAAGCCGCCGCGCGCGAGGGTGAAATCGACGTTGCGCCAGGGCTGACCCAAACGCCGTCGGGCCTGCGCTTATGGCAGTTTTCCGACCCCTACATGCGTGTGCCGCAACTGGTGGTCAGTGACCAGAAAAGTACCGGTGTGGTGGAACTGGAAAAACTCGGCAGCCAGACGCGCGTCGCCGTGCGCATGCCCAGCGCCACCGCCGATTACTTGCGCAGCAACTATCCCCATCTGAACCTGCAAGGCGTGCCGCTCGAGCGTCAGGCGCTGCAATTGCTGCTGAGCCAGCAGGCCGGCTACGCCGTGGTCGATGAAGCGCAGCTCGGGCGTTTGTCGGTCGAGCCGGAATTCTCCGATCTGGTGGTGGTGGGCGACATCGGCCTGCCGCAACTGCTGCGAGTCGCCACCCGTCGCGACCAGCCGGAACTGGCCGCGATCATCGAAAGCGCGTTGCGGGCAATCCCGGCGAAAGACCTCGAACAGTTGCATAACCAATGGCTGCAACCCAAATACCCGCGACTCACCGAATCGCGGGGCTTCTGGCAAAACCTCTGCCTGCTGCTGGCGGTGTTGATGCTGAGCAGCCTGGCGATTGTGTTCTGGCAGCGGCGCCAGCAACACAGTCTGGAACATCGCCTGCTGGCCGCGCGGGAAGATATCGCGCTGCGGGAAGCCAGCGAAGAAGCCTTGCGCCTGACGCAGTTTTCCATCGATCAAAGCACTGTCGGCATCCTTTGGGTCAATTGGGACAGCCATGTGCGCTACGCCAACCGCGCCGCCGAAACCATGCTCGGCTACAAGGCTGGCGCGATCATTGACCGGCCCTTGATCGACTTCGAGCCGGGGCTGCACATGGACCGCTGGCTGAATCTGTGGAAGCGCGCCCGTGCCAGTGAAGAGGGACCGCAAAGTTTCGAAACCCATTGCGTACGGGCCGACGGCAGCATTTTGCCGACCGACGTTTCGCTGAGTTTCCTGCGCTTTCGCGATGGCGAATACCTGGTGGTTTACCTCAACGACGTGACTGAACGCCGTCGTGCGCTGGCCGCGTTGCAGGAAAGCGAGGCGCGGTTGCAGGGGATTGCCGCCAACGTGCCAGGGTTGGTCTTTCGTCTGGAGCGGGCGCCGGTGACAGGGCAGATCGACTTTGCCTACATCAGTGAAGGCAGTGAGAGCCTGGTCGGTTACTCGCCGGCAGTGCTTGCCCATCGCGACAAAGGCCTGCGCAGTCTGGTGCATCCCGACGACAAGGCGAGTTATCACCTCACCCAGGATCATGCGCTGGACAGCGACAGCGACTGGTCGTGGCAAGGCCGAATCCTGACCCGTCAGGGCGAACAGCGCTGGGCCGAAATCAAGGCGATTACCCGCCGCCTCGAAGACGGCGCGTATGTCTGGGACGGCATCGTCTGGGACATCAGCGAAAGCAAGCGCATCGAGCTGGAACTGGCCAGTTCCCGCGAGCAACTGCGCGAGTTGTCGGCGCATCTGGAGAGCGTGCGGGAAGAGGAGAAGGCCCGCATCGCCCGGGAAGTTCACGACGAACTGGGTCAGATGTTGACCGTGTTGAAACTGGAAACGTCCATGTGCGAATTGGCCTACGCCCAGCTCGACCCCGGTCTGAACGACCGGTTAAACAGCATGAAGCGCTTGATCGCCCAGTTGTTCCAGTTGGTGCGCGACGTGGCGACCGCGCTACGGCCACCGATTCTCGACGCCGGGATCGCCTCGGCCATCGAGTGGCAGGCCCGGCGCTTCGAGGCGCGCACGCAAATTCCTTGTCTGGTGCAGGTGCCGGACAATTTGCCGGCGCTCAGCGATGCCAAGGCCATCGGCCTGTTCCGCATCCTTCAGGAAGCACTGACCAATGTCATGCGCCATGCCCAGGCGCATACTGTCGAGCTCACATTGGCGCTGGAAGGCGACGAGTTGTGCCTGACCGTCAGTGATGATGGCGTAGGATTTGTTCCCGTTACCGGTCGGCCAACATCCTTTGGCGTGGTGGGCATGCGCGAACGGGTGTTGATCATGGGCGGGCAGTTGTCGCTTGAGAGTGAGCCGGGGGAGGGCACGACGTTGAGTGTGCGGGTGCCGGTGGGTGAAGCTTGATAGTTGTTTAGTGCTTTTGCTGACGTCATCGCGAGCAAGCTCGCTCCCATAGGGGATTTGGGTCGTCGCACAAGTCTGTGACACACCTCAATCGCTGTGGGCGCGAGCTTGCTCGCGATAGATTCTGGCCCTGATATAAAAACAATGGAGACGCTTGTGATCCGTGTACTGGTAGCCGAAGACCACACCATCGTTCGCGAAGGCATCAAGCAGTTGATTGGCCTGGCCAAGGATTTGCTGGTGGTGGGGGAGGCGAGCAATGGTGAGCAATTGCTCGAAACCTTGCGGCATGTGCCCTGCGAAGTGGTGTTGCTGGACATCTCCATGCCTGGCGTCAATGGTCTGGAGGCGATCCCGCGGATTCGTGCACTGAATAATCCGCCGGCGATTCTGGTGCTGTCGATGCATGACGAAGCGCAAATGGCTGCGCGGGCGTTGAAGGTGGGCGCGGCGGGTTATGCGACCAAGGACAGCGATCCGGCGCTGCTGCTGACGGCCATCCGCAAGGTCGCGGCGGGCGGGCGTTACATCGACCCGGACCTGGCCGACCGGATGGTCTTCGAGGTGGGTCTCACCGATTCCCGGCCGTTGCATTCGTTATTGTCCGAACGCGAGTTTTCGGTGTTCGAACGCCTGGCTCAAGGTGCGAACGTCAACGACATCGCCCAGCAACTGGCCTTGAGCAGCAAAACCATCAGCACCCACAAGGCGCGGTTGATGCAAAAGCTCAACATCACCTCCCTGGCGGAGCTGGTGAAGTACGCGATGGAACACAAACTCCTCTAAACCCCACCGCCGTTCCCACAGGAATCGCGGTGGCATATCCATTTGCGACAAGCCTGCAACAGCGCTTTCGCCCGTTCCTGCGGCTTGCAGCGTCAAACCTGCCGCTACCCTATCGAATCCCGCCATCCTTGTAGGGCAATCCCTACCCCCAGCCTTCCATCCGGCTGAGGCCATTCTCTCCTGCACCCCGATTTGCGCGGTCCCCAGTGTCCACTAGGCTTAGTCCACAGCAGTCATCAATAACAAAGGTGTGGGTATGAGCCAGGTCGATTCAAACGCAGGGGCCAGCGACATTCTGGTCAGCTTTCGTGGAGTGCAGAAAAGCTACGACGGCGAGAACCTGATCGTCAAAGACCTCAACCTGGACATTCGCAAAGGCGAATTCCTCACCTTGCTCGGGCCGTCCGGTTCCGGCAAGACCACCAGCCTGATGATGCTCGCCGGGTTCGAAACACCGACCGCCGGCGAGATCCTGCTGGCCGGGCGTTCGATCAACAACGTACCGCCGCACAAACGCGACATCGGCATGGTGTTCCAGAACTACGCGCTGTTCCCGCACATGACCGTGTCCGAGAACCTCGCGTTCCCGCTGACCGTGCGCGGCTTGAACAAGAGCGACGTCAGCGACAAGGTCAAAAAAGTCCTGAGCATGGTCCAGCTCGACACCTTCGCCCAGCGCTATCCGGCGCAATTGTCCGGTGGCCAGCAACAGCGCGTGGCGCTGGCTCGCGCACTGGTGTTCGAGCCGCAACTGGTGCTGATGGACGAACCGCTCGGCGCGCTCGACAAACAACTGCGTGAACACATGCAGATGGAGATCAAGCACCTGCACCAGCGCCTCGGCGTGACCGTGGTCTACGTGACCCACGATCAGGGGGAAGCCCTGACCATGTCCGACCGCGTGGCCGTTTTCCACCAAGGCGAGATCCAGCAGATCGCACCGCCGCGCACCCTTTACGAAGAGCCGAAAAACACCTTCGTCGCCAACTTCATCGGCGAGAACAACCGCCTCAACGGCCGTTTGCACAGCCACACCGGCGACCGCTGCATCGTCGAACTCGGTCGCGGGGAAAAAGTTGAAGCGCTGGCGGTCAACGTCGGCAAGACCGGCGAGCCCGTCACGCTGTCGATTCGCCCTGAACGCATCAGCCTTAACGGCGCGAGCGATCAATGCGTCAACCGCTTCTCAGGGAGGGTGGCGGAATTCATCTATCTGGGCGACCACGTCCGGGTTCGCCTGGAAGTCTGCGGCAAGACCGACTTCTTCGTGAAACAACCGATTGCCGAGCTCGACCCTGCTCTGGCCGTTGGCGACGTGGTACCGCTTGGCTGGCAAGTCGAGCACGTTCGCGCGCTCGACCCCCTTTTAGAGGCGAACTGATCGCCCCCTGCAACACCAACCCTGCACGTGGAGAACAATATAAATGTTGAAATCCCTGAAATTCACAGCTCTGGTCATGGGCATGATCGGTGCGGCACACGCGATGGCGGCGGGCCCGGACCTGACCGTGGTGTCCTTCGGCGGGGCGAACAAGGCCGCGCAGGTCAAGGCCTTCTACGCACCGTGGGAAGCGGCGGGCAACGGCAAGATCGTTGCGGGCGAATACAACGGTGAAATGGCCAAGGTCAAAGCCATGGTCGACACCAAGAGCGTGTCCTGGGACCTGGTGGAAGTTGAATCGCCAGAACTGTCCCGTGGCTGCGACGAAGACATGTTCGAGCAACTCGACCCGGCCCTGTTCGGCAAGTCCACGGACTACGTCAAAGGCGCCATCCAGCCGTGCGGCGTGGGCTTCTTCGTGTGGTCGACCGTGCTGGCCTACAACGCCGACAAGCTGAAAACCGCGCCGACCAGTTGGGCCGATTTCTGGGACACCAAGAAATTCCCGGGCAAGCGTGGCCTGCGTAAAGGCGCCAAGTACACCCTCGAATTCGCTCTGATGGCCGACGGCGTTGCGCCCAAAGACGTCTACAAAGTGCTGGCCGGCAAGGACGGGCAGGACCGCGCGTTCAAGAAGCTCGATGAACTCAAACCAAGCATCCAGTGGTGGGAAGCCGGCGCACAACCGCCGCAATACCTCGCATCCGGTGACGTGGTCATGAGTTCGGCCTACAACGGCCGGATCGCCGCCGTGCAGAAAGAAAGCAACCTGAAAGTGGTGTGGAACGGCGGCATCTACGACTTCGACGCGTGGGCGATTCCAAAAGGCCTGGATAAGGCGCGGGCTGACGCGGCGAAGAAATTCATCGCGTTCTCGGTCATGCCGCAACAGCAAAAGACCTACTCGGAAAACATCGCTTACGGCCCGGCCAATATCCAAGCCGTACCGTTGCTGTCCAAGGATGTCCTGAAAGACATGCCGACCACCCCGGAAAACATCGCCAACCAAGTGCAGATCGACGTCAGCTTCTGGGCTGACAACGGCGAGCAACTGGAACAGCGTTTCAATTCCTGGGCTGCGAAGTAACTAGGGGGCTCGCCCTCCTGTGAGGGCGGCTTTTGTGGCGAGGGGGCTTGCCCCCGTTCGGCTGCGTAGCAGTCGTAAACCATTGCTTGCGGTGTATCTAATACATCGGGAGTGCAGGTTTCAGGGGCGCTTCGCGACCCATCGGGGGCAAGCCCCCTCGCCACAAGTTCGCTTCCACACTATCGATTGATCAAAGATTTCCGGAGTACGCCATGGCCACCGCCATTCCCCTGAACGCGGGCACTGACCGCACCTTGAAGCAGCGGCTCAAGCACGCCGAGCGGATCAACCGCTGGAAGGCTCAGGCCTTGATTGCGCCCTTGGTGCTGTTTCTGTTGCTGGTGTTCCTGGTGCCCATCGTCGCGCTGCTCTACAAAAGTGTCGGTAACCCGGAAGTGGTCGGCGGCATGCCGCGTACCGTGACGGCTATCGCCAGTTGGGATGGCCGTGGCCTGCCCGCTGAACCGGTGTATAAGGCCGCCAGCGAAGACCTCGCTGAAGCGCGCAAGAATCAGACCTTGGGCGACCTGTCCAAGCGCTTGAACATGGAGTTGGCCGGCTACCGCAGCCTGCTGACCAAAACCGCCCGTGCGTTGCCGTTCGCCACCGAACCGGCCTCTTATAAAGAAGCGCTGGAAGGCCTCGACGAGCGTTGGGGCGACCCGGCCTACTGGCAAGCGGTGCGCCGCAACACCAGCAGCATCACGCCTTACTACCTGCTGGCGGCGGTGGATCACCGCATCGACGACCTCGGCGAAATCGCCCCGGCCACTCCCGATCAGGCCATCTACCTCGACATCTTCGCCCGCACGTTCTGGATGGGGCTGATCATCACCGTCATCTGCCTGGTGCTCGCGTATCCGTTGGCTTACCTGTTGGCGAACCTGCCGTCGCGGCAAAGCAACCTGTTGATGATTCTGGTGCTGCTGCCGTTGTGGACTTCGATCCTGGTGCGCGTCGCGGCGTGGATCGTGTTGCTGCAATCGGGCGGGCTGATCAACAGCGGGCTGATGGCGATGGGCATTATCGATAAGCCGCTGGAACTGGTGTTCAACCGCACCGGGGTTTACATCTCGATGGTGCACATCCTGCTGCCGTTCA
The DNA here is from genome assembly GCF_050280905.1 of Pseudomonas sp. NPDC086278. NCBI lineage: Bacteria > Pseudomonadati > Pseudomonadota > Gammaproteobacteria > Pseudomonadales > Pseudomonadaceae > Pseudomonas > Pseudomonas sp. NPDC086278. The sequence continues at coordinate 24,469 of NZ_JBNNWE010000057.1, read as the reverse complement.
TGATTCTGCCGATCTACAGCGTGATGAAAGGCATCTCGCCGACGTACATGCGTGCGGCGATTTCCCTCGGCTGCCACCCGTTCGCCAGTTTCTGGCGGGTGTACTTCCCGCAGACCTACGCCGGTGTCGGCGCCGGTTGCCTGTTGGTGTTCATCCTTGCCATCGGCTACTACATCACCCCGGCGCTGCTGGGCAGCCCGAACGATCAGATGGTCAGCTACTTCGTCGCCTTCTACACCAACACCAGCATCAACTGGGGCATGGCGACCGCACTCGGCGGGCTGTTGCTGTTGGCGACCGTGGTGCTTTATCTGATTTACAACTGGCTGGTGGGCGCCAGCCGCCTGCGCCTGAGCTAAGGGGAGAACGAAATGCTGAGTCCTTATATGTCGCCCATCGAACGGGCGTGGTTCTACAGCTTGCGGATTCTCTGCGGCCTGATTCTGCTGTTCCTGATTCTGCCGGTGCTGGTGATCATTCCGTTGTCGTTCAACTCGGGCAGCTTCCTGGTTTATCCGCTGCAAGGCTTTTCGCTGCACTGGTATCAGGACTTCTTCGCCTCGGCGGAATGGATGCGCGCGCTGAAGAACAGCATCATCGTCGCCCCGGCGGCCACGGTGCTGGCGATGGTGTTCGGTACGCTGGCGGCCATCGGCCTGACGCGGGGCGACTTCCCCGGCAAACCGCTGGTCATGGCGCTGGTTATTTCGCCCATGGTGGTGCCGGTGGTGATCATTGGTGTGGCGAGTTATCTGTTCTTTGCGCCGCTGGGCCTGGGCAACAGCTTCTTCTCGCTGATCGTGGTGCACGCGGTGCTGGGCGTGCCGTTTGTGATCATCACGGTGTCGGCGACGTTGCAGGGGTTTAACCACAACCTTGTGCGGGCCGCTGCGAGCCTGGGGGCTTCGCCGCTGACGGCGTTCCGTCGGGTGACCTTGCCGCTGATCGCGCCGGGGGTGATTTCCGGGGCGCTGTTTGCCTTTGCGACGTCGTTCGATGAAGTGGTGGTGACCTTGTTTCTGGCCGGCCCGGAGCAAGCGACCCTGCCTCGGCAGATGTTCAGCGGTATCCGTGAAAACCTCAGCCCGACCATTGCCGCTGCCGCGACGCTGCTGATCGCGTTCTCGGTGATCCTGCTGCTGACCCTGGAATGGTTGCGTGGCCGCAGCGAAAAACTGCGTACCGCGCAGGTCTGAAGTCTCACACCATCAAAGTGTGGGAGCGGGCTTGCTCGCGAAAGCGGTGTCTCAGTCAACATGATTTTGGCTGACCCACCGCTTTCGCGAGCAAGTCGAATCGTCGCACCGTCCCTCCCACAGTTTTTTGTGGTGCGCTCGGGATCTGCGGTCATTCATGACCTGAATAGCAGACAAACCCCAATCCCCAGCTACTATTGTGCCCAGCTCCCCTACCTGTAAGAGGCTGCGCACGATGGGTCTTTCCTCTTTCAAAATCGCTCACAAACTGATCACCGGCGCAGGTGCCATCGAGCAACTGGCTGCCGAACTTACCCGACTGGATGTCGACAACCCGCTGATCGTCACCGACGCCGCGCTGGTCAAGTCCGGCACGGTAGAGCTGGCGCTGGCGCATTTGGGCGACCGGACCTACGAAGTTTTTGACCGCGTGCTGCCCGACCCGGAAATCGCCATCGTCGAAGACTGCATGCGGGTTTACCGCGAGGGCGGGCATGACGGGTTGATCGGGCTGGGCGGCGGCAGTGCCATCGACATCGCCAAGAGCGTTGCGGCGTATGCCGGTTACCACGGCGCGCTGGAAGATCTGTTCGGCATCGACCAGGTGCCGCGCAAAGGCCCGCCGCTGATCGCCATCCCGACCACCGCCGGCACCGGTTCGGAGGTGACCAACGTCGCGATCCTCTCCGACAAGGCCGCGCAACTGAAGAAAGGCATCGTCAGCGACTATTTATTGCCGGACGTGGCGCTGGTCAGCCCGCAAATGACCCTGACCTGTCCGCGCAGTGTCACTGCGGCCAGTGGCGTCGATGCGTTGGTGCATGCCATCGAATCCTACTTGTCGGTCAGTGCGTCACCGATTACCGATGCGTTGGCCATCGGCGCCATCAAGTTGATCGCCAAGGCGCTGCCCAAGGCCTATGCCAATCCGTCGAACCTGCAAGCCCGTGAAGACATGGCCACCGCCAGCCTGATGGCCGGCATGGCGTTCGGCAATGCCGGGGTCGGCGCGGTGCATGCACTGGCGTATCCGCTGGGCGGGCGGTTCAACATTGCCCACGGCGTGAGTAACGCCTTGCTGCTGCCGTATGTCATGACCTGGAACAAGATGGCCTGCGTCGAGCGCATGCAGGATATTGCCGAGGCCATGGGGGTGAAGACCGCACATCTGAGTCCCAACGAAGCGGCGGACAAAGCCGTGGAGGCGATGGCCGAATTGTGTGCGGCGGTGGAAATCCCGCAAGGGCTGCGCAGTGTCGGTGTGTCCGAGGACGCCATCCCGGCGATGGCCATGGAAGCTGCGGGGATCGAGCGCCTGATGCGCAACAATCCGCGCAAATTGAGCGCCGTCGATATCGAAAAGATCTACCGAGCCGCTTTCTAGAGCCTGCGGTCGATTCCTGATTGAAGGCAGGCCCAATCATCGCGGTCACAGTGCGCGCTTCAAAGCATGAGGTATACAATGCGCGCCATCGTGATTCTGCTCAAAAAAGGTGCGTCATGCAGCCCTTCGTCATTGCTCCGTCGATTCTCTCCGCCGACTTCGCCCGCCTGGGTGAGGAAGTGGACAACGTCCTGGCCGCCGGTGCCGACTTCGTGCACTTCGATGTCATGGACAACCACTACGTACCGAACCTGACCATCGGCCCGATGGTGTGTGCCGCGCTGCGCAAGTACGGCGTGACCGCGCCGATTGACGCGCACCTGATGGTCAGCCCGGTGGACCGCATCGTCGGTGACTTCATCGAGGCCGGCGCGACCTACATCACCTTCCACCCGGAAGCCACGCAGCACGTCGACCGCTCCCTGCAACTGATCCGCGAAGGCGGCTGCAAGGCGGGCCTGGTGTTCAACCCGGCGACCCCGCTGAGCGTGCTCGAGTACGTGATGGACAAGGTCGACATGATCCTGCTGATGAGCGTCAACCCAGGCTTCGGCGGGCAGAAGTTCATCCCCGGCACCCTCGACAAACTGCGTCAGGCCCGCGCGCTGATCGATGCGTCCGGGCGGGATATCCGCCTGGAAATCGACGGCGGCGTGAACGTGAACAACATTCGTGAAATCGCCGCTGCTGGCGCCGACACCTTCGTGGCCGGCTCGGCGATCTTCAATGCGCCGAACTACCAGGAAGTGATCGAGAAGATGCGTTCCGAACTGGCGCTGGCTCGCCCATGAGTGGCTTTGAGCAGCTGTTCCCGGGGCGTCTGCCGCGGCAGGTGATGTTCGATCTGGATGGCACGCTGATCGATTCGGTCCCCGACCTCGCGGTTGCCGTGGATAACATGCTGCTCAAAATGGGCCGCGAGCCCGCCGGCCTTGAGTCAGTGCGCGAGTGGGTCGGCAACGGCGCGCCGGTGCTGGTTCGCCGCGCGCTGGCCGGTGGCATCGACCATTCCACGGTCGATGACGGTGAGGCCGAGGGCGCGCTGGAGATTTTCATGGAGGCTTACAGCGAGAGCCATGAGCTGACCGTGGTTTACCCTGGCGTGCGCGACACCCTGAAGTGGCTGCACAAGCAAGGTGTCGAGATGGCGCTGATCACCAACAAGCCGGAGCGCTTTGTCGCGCCGTTGCTGGATCAGATGAAAATCGGGCGCTACTTCAAATGGATCATCGGCGGCGATACCTTGCCGCAGAAGAAACCCGACCCGGCCGCGCTGTTTTTCGTGATGAAAATGGCCAACATCCCGGCGTCGCAGTCGTTGTTTGTTGGCGACTCGCGCAGCGATGTACTGGCGGCGAAAGCGGCGGGGGTCAAGTGCGTGGCGCTGAGTTATGGCTACAACCATGGCCGGCCGATTGCCGAGGAGTCGCCAGCGCTGGTGATCGACGATCTGCGCAAGCTAATTCCCGGTTGCCTGGATCCGGCCGCTGAGATAACGTTGCCCGACGTTGCTCAACCCCCTTCTGGAAACGCCATCGTGGTGGTCACTCGCAAACTCTGGATGAAAGTCATCAAGGCCCTGGCCCGCTGGCGTTGGCGCGCCTGACTCGATTCTGGCCGGTCATCCGGCGCGTTTGCATACCTGACTGTTAGCACCTCAAGCCACGAGGCTACCCCATGATCCGCGAAGAATTCCTGCGTTTGGCCGCTGCCGGCTATAACCGTATCCCGTTGGCCTGCGAAACCCTGGCCGACTTCGACACGCCGCTGTCGATCTACCTGAAACTGGCCGACGAGCCGAACTCCTACCTGCTGGAATCGGTACAGGGCGGGGAGAAGTGGGGCCGTTACTCGATCATCGGCCTGCCGTGCCGCACCGTGTTGCGGGTTCACGATCACCACATCAGCGTGACCCACGACGGCGTCGAGATCGAAAGTCACGAAGCCGAAGATCCGCTGGCCTTCGTCGAGGAATTCAAGGCTCGCTACAACGTCCCGACCATTGCTGGCCTGCCGCGTTTCAATGGCGGCCTGGTGGGTTACTTCGGTTATGACTGCGTGCGTTATGTGGAGAAGCGTCTGGGCAAGTGCCCGAACCCGGACCCGCTGGGCGTGCCGGACATTTTGCTGATGGTCTCCGACGCGGTGGTGGTGTTCGACAACCTCGCCGGCAAGATGCACGCGATTGTGCTGGCCGATCCGGCGCAGGCCGATGCCTTCGAGCAGGGCCAGGCCCGTCTGGAAGAGCTGCTGGAAAAACTGCGCCAGCCGATCACGCCGCGCCGTGGCCTGGACTTCAGCAAGCAACAATCCGCTGATCCGGTGTTCCGTTCCAGCTTCACCCAGGACGATTACGAAAAAGCCGTCGACACCATCAAGGAATACATCCTCGCCGGTGACTGCATGCAGGTCGTGCCGTCGCAGCGTATGTCGATCGACTTCAAGGCTGCGCCTATCGACTTGTACCGGGCGCTGCGCTGCTTCAACCCGACGCCTTACATGTACTTCTTCAACTTCGGCGACTTCCACGTCGTCGGCAGTTCGCCGGAAGTGCTGGTGCGCGTTGAAGACAACCTGATCACCGTGCGCCCGATTGCCGGCACCCGCCCACGCGGGGCCAACGAAGAGGCTGATCTGGCGCTGGAAAAAGACTTGCTGTCGGACGACAAGGAAATCGCCGAGCACCTGATGCTGATCGATCTGGGTCGTAACGACACCGGTCGTGTTTCGGAAATCGGCTCGGTGAAGCTCACCGAGAAAATGGTCATCGAGCGTTATTCCAACGTGATGCACATCGTTTCCAACGTCACCGGGCAACTGAAGGCGGGGCTGACGGCGATGGACGCGTTGCGGGCGATTCTGCCGGCAGGGACTTTGTCTGGCGCGCCGAAGATTCGGGCGATGGAAATCATCGACGAACTGGAACCGGTCAAGCGGGGCGTCTACGGCGGCGCGGTCGGTTATTTCGCCTGGAACGGCAACATGGACACCGCAATCGCGATTCGCACCGCAGTGATCAAGAATGGCGAATTGCATGTGCAGGCCGGTGGCGGCATCGTCGCCGATTCGGTGCCCGCGCTGGAGTGGGAAGAAACCCTGAACAAGCGCCGCGCCATGTTCCGTGCCGTGGCATTGGCCGAGCAAACCCCGGCCAGTTAATTTCACCCACACCCTGTGGGAGCGGGCTTGCTCGCGAAGAGGCCCTGCCAGTCAGCATCACTGTTGAATGACACACCGCCTTCGCGAGCAAGCCCGCTCCCACAAGAGCATTGCCACCATAAAAAAATGCGGCGCCTGTGAGGGCACCGCATTTTTTATGGTGAGCGCTTTTTGCCTGGGATTTAGAAGTCCAGGCTGACACCCACGTTGACGCCCTGTTGGGTAAAGTCATCATCCTTGCGAATGTTGTAGCTGGCGCGCAGTGCCAGGTCCTTGGTGAGGTTGTGGCTCACCCCCAGGTTCACCCGGTTCAGGTTGGTTTGCGGGGTATAGCCTTCCAGCGTGAACTGGTTGTTCGGCAGGCTGTTGAGGTTGATCGCCACGTCCTGGGTATCGTCGTTGTACTCACGCTCGTGAGCGATTTCGCCGAAGACCTGGGTTTGCGGAGTGATCTGGTACTTGCCCTGGAAACCGATGCCCAGACGTCTGGAAATGCTCTCCTGATCGGCGAAAGTCAGCGCGGTGGAATCAGCACCGTTCTCCGAGTAGCCATCGACTTTGACCTTGGAGAAGTCGGCGCTGACAAACGGCGACAGATGCCACGGGCTGCTCGCCTGTTGCGCAATGTCATAACCGATACGGGCGCTGAAGGCCTCGACGTAGCCACTGGTATCGCCCTTTTCGCCGCGTTCGTTGACGCCCAGCTGGAATTTACGCTTGAGGCTGTCGTAGTCCAGGTGCCCGGCCGTCAACGCCGCATCACCCCACCAGCGGTTTTGCTGATACTGGGCGAACACTGTGCCCAGGTAGGTATTGAGCTTGTAGTCGGAGTCGTTGGTGCCAGCCTCGAGTTTCTGGTTGTAGAAACCCGCCGTCACACCGAGGCGCCAGGCGTCGTTGAGGCGGTAGCTGCCGCCGATGTTCAGGTTGTAACCGTTGCCGTCAGCGCTGACGGCGCTGTCCTGATCATCGAAATCCTGATGCTGGCCGCCGCCGGCAACAATTGCGCGCCATTGGCCAACGCCTTGCCAGTTCTCCCAATCGGCCAGCCATTGATTGCGCAATTCATCCTGATGCGCGCGCACGGTGCCTTGGGCCATTTCCGGCAACAGCGTCAATTCCCACGGTGCGGCCAGCAGGGAATAGGCGTAATCGGCAATCAGGCGTTGCCCGGCTTCGGTCGGGTGAACGGCGTCGTTATAGATCAGCTTGGTCGGGTCCGGGGTGGCGCTGTTGATGCCGTACCGGGCGTTCTCGGTGCAACCGCTGCCGCTGAAGCACGTCGCGGTCAGGTTCTGGTCGGTGGCCAGGCCGAACTGCGCCGGGTTGGCAAAACTTTCCTTGAGCAGCAACGGGATGTTCAGCGGAATCACTTCGGCATTGATGTTCTGCAGGCGGCTCACCAGTTCGGTGTTGAACTGGGCACTGAGCTGCGAGGTGAACGCTTGCAGCGGGCTGCCATTGATTGCCGGGGTCAGGCCGATGTCCGGCAGCAGCCAGACCATGATGTATTTGGCGCCAGCGGTTTGCAGCGTCTGCACGCTGTCGGCCAGGCGGTCGGCGGCGGCGTTGGCTTGCGTCAGGCTGGTCACGCGGCCCTGGAGGAAGTCGTTGCCGCCACCGGACAGGTAATACAGCGCGTTGGGGTCGGCTCGAAAGCCATTCGATGGCAGATAGCCGGCGCGGGTGCGGGCGCCGGTGTCGGAGGTGCTGGTGATCGAATCCAGAATCTGGTCGGTGCGATAACCGCCGACCGCCCAGTTGTTGCCGTCGGGCTGGCCATTGCTGGCGCGCACTGCCGATGACGATGAAGCGGTCTGGTCCGCCGAGTAGCCCAGTTTGCCGCCCAGTATCTGCGTGGAGTTGAGCGAACGGACTTCGCCGCTGCCATCCAGATAAATCGGGCCCGTCCGGTTGGTGTAACGCTGCGTCGACCCGGCAGGTCCGCCCGGGTCGGCGAAGGTCCCGGCGTCGTTGAGACTGTCGCCGAAAACCACGAAATTGGTGTAGGGATTAGGCGCTGCAATCGCCTGGGCGCAGGCAATCGAGAGCAGGCATCCTGCGAGCGGTACGAACAACGTCTGTTTGATCATGAGCAAGTCCGTTTATTTATTGTTGTAGTGAACGAAACGACAGTACCAAAAACTTTCGGCCTTTTGCCATCGGTCGCGAAGCCTTCTATTGAATCGCGAGCAACAGCCCCGGCCATATTGCACGCTCTGCCCAGCTAAGTTACTGTGCCGAGACGTATGAATGAGACCTTCCCCGTGTTGATCATCAGTAAACCCCTGGATCAAGTCATCAAGGCACACGCCCGCTGGCGTTGGCGCGCCTGAATTCTTTTGCCGGCACCGCCGGACCTGTACCGATTTACCTTCTTTACCCGTTTGAAATGCCGCTTTGCTGGCGCCACTCCAGCACCTGACAAAGCGCAGCGCGCTGCGGGCAATCATCCGAAGGTCATCTTTAAAGTCAGTGAATTCAAGAGGTTCCACACGCCATGTTGCTGATGATCGATAACTACGACTCTTTTACCTACAACGTTGTGCAGTACCTCGGTGAGCTAGGCTCCCAGGTCAAAGTCGTGCGCAACGATGAACTCACCATTGCTGAAATCGAAGCCCTCAACCCCGAGCGCATCGTGGTGTCCCCCGGTCCTTGCACCCCGACCGAAGCCGGCATCTCGATCGAAGCGATCAAGCATTTCGCCGGCAAACTACCGATTCTTGGCGTCTGCCTCGGCCATCAATCCATCGGCCAGGCCTTTGGCGGTGATGTGGTCCGCGCCCGTCAAGTGATGCACGGTAAGACTAGCCCGGTATTCCACGAGGACAAGGGCGTATTTGCAGGTCTGAACCGTCCGCTGACGGTGACGCGTTATCACTCGTTGATCGTCAAGCGCGAAACCCTGCCCGATTGCCTGGAGCTGACGGCCTGGACCCAGCTCGAAGACGGCTCGGTCGACGAGATCATGGGCCTGCGCCACAAGACGCTGAATATTGAAGGCGTGCAGTTTCACCCTGAATCGATCCTCACCGAACAGGGCCATGAGCTGTTCGCCAACTTCCTCAAACAAACCGGCGGCACGCGCTAAGGACTTTTCATGAATATCAGGACAGCCCTGAGCCGTATCGTCGATCACCTCGACCTCAGCACCGAAGAAATGCGCGATGTCATGCGTGAAATCATGACCGGGCAATGCTCGGACGCGCAGATCGGCGCGTTCATGATGGCCATGCGCATGAAGAGCGAAAGCATCGACGAAATCGTCGGCGCGGTCTCGGTGATGCGTGAGCTGGCCGACAAGGTTGAACTCAAGACCCTCGACGGCGTGGTCGATGTGGTCGGCACCGGCGGTGATGGCGCCAATATTTTCAACGTATCGACGGCGTCCTCGTTCGTCGTCGCCGCCGCGGGTTGCACCGTGGCCAAACACGGCAACCGTGCCGTTTCGGGCAAGAGCGGCAGCGCCGATCTGCTGGAGGCGGCGGGGATCTACCTGAACCTGACCCCGGTTCAAGTGGCGCGCTGCATCGACAACGTCGGCATCGGTTTCATGTTCGCCCAGACCCACCACAGCGCCATGAAGTACGCGGCCGGCCCGCGCAAGGATCTTGGCCTGCGTACCCTGTTCAACATGCTCGGCCCGCTTACGAATCCGGCCGGTGTGAAACATCAGGTGGTGGGTGTGTTCACTCCGACGCTGTGCCGGCCATTGGCCGAAGTCTTGCAGCGTCTGGGCAGCAAGCATGTGCTGGTGGTGCATTCGAAGGACGGTCTGGACGAATTCAGTCTGGCTGCGCCGACCTTTGTCGCGGAGCTGAAAAACGACCAGATCACCGAGTATTGGGTCGAGCCCGAAGATTTGGGCATGAAGAGCCAGAGCCTGCACGGTCTGTCGGTGGACAGCCCGGCCGCGTCCCTGGAGCTGATTCGCGATGCCCTGGGCAAGCGCAAGACCGAGAACGGCCAGAAAGCGGCCGAGATGATTGTGCTCAATGCCGGTGCGGCGTTGTATGCCGCCGACCTGGCGACCAGTTTGAGAGAGGGCGTTGCCCTGGCGCACGATGCGCTGCACACCGGCCTCGCTCGGGAAAAGCTTGAGGAGTTGGGTGCATTTACCGCGGTATTCAAAGTGGAGAATGAGGGATGAGTGTACCGACGGTTCTGGAAAACATTCTGGCCCGCAAAGTCCAGGAAGTTGCCGAGCGTAGCGCTCGCGTGAGTCTGGCGGAGCTGGAAAGTCTGGCCAAGGCGGCCGATGCACCCCGTGGTTTCGCTCAGGCACTGATTGCCCAGGCCAAACTGAAGCAGCCGGCAGTCATTGCGGAAATCAAGAAAGCCTCGCCGAGCAAAGGCGTGATTCGCGAGAACTTCCTGCCAGCCGACATCGCCAGAAGTTACGAGAAGGGCGGCGCGACGTGTCTGTCGGTGCTGACCGATATCGATTACTTCCAGGGCGCCGATGCCTACCTGCAACAGGCGCGTGCGGCGTGCAAACTGCCGGTGATCCGCAAGGACTTCATGATCGATCCTTACCAGATCGTTGAAGCCCGCGCGTTGGGCGCTGACTGTGTGCTGTTGATCGTCTCCGCGCTGGATGACGTGAAAATGGCCGAGCTGGCGGCGGTGGCGAAAAGCGTCGGCCTCGACGTGCTGGTGGAAGTTCACGACGGCGACGAACTGGAGCGGGCCTTGAAGACCCTCGACACGCCGTTGGTCGGCGTCAACAATCGCAACCTGCACACCTTCGATGTCAGCCTGGAAACCACGCTTGACCTGCTGCCGCGCATTCCGCGCGATCGCTTGGTGATCACCGAAAGCGGCATCCTCAATCGGGCCGATGTCGAGCTGATGGAGATCAGCGACGTGTATGCGTTCCTGGTCGGCGAAGCGTTCATGCGCGCCGAAAATCCGGGCACCGAGTTGCAGCGGTTGTTCTTCCCGGAGCGTGGCGCAGCGGTGAGTGGTTCTACACTCGATTGAGTGCAGGCTGGCAAACCGAGGCGCGCCCTGCGCGAGCCCGCCCGCCCCCACATTAGTACTGTGAACACAGGCCCGATGTGGGAGCGGGCTGGCTCGCGAAGGTGACATAAGACTCACCACAGACTTAAGGTCCTACGGAATCCTTATGACCCTGATTACGTCCCTGACCACCGAAGCCGGCCTGCAAGCCGAGCAGGATCTGCTGGCTCATGTCTGCACCGGCGACTCGGAATTCGGCCTGCTGTTCTGGCAACCCAATGACCGTGCACTGGTCATGCCGCGGCGCTTGAATCGCCTGCCACAGTTCGAACCCGCATGTGAAGTCTCAGCCGCCGCTGGCTGGCCAGTCCTGCTGCGTGAAACCGGCGGCGAACCCGTCCCGCAATCGGCCTCCACCATCAACATCGCCTTGGTCTACGCGGCGCCGCGCAGCGAAGGCGACCAGAACCGCATCGAAACCGCCTATCGCCGGCTCTGCGATCCGATTTGCCAGTTGCTGGATGAGCTGGGCGGCGTATCGTCTTTGGGCGAAGTGGATGGCGCGTTTTGCGATGGCCGCTTCAACGTCAACCTCGACGGCCGCAAAATGGTCGGCACCGCGCAGCGCTGGCGCCAGAGCAAGGGCGGTACACGTCCGGTCGGCCTGGTGCACGGTGCGTTGCTGCTGGATAACGAGCGGGAATCGATGGTTGCGGCGGTCAATCGTTTCAATGAAGCCTGCGGCCTGGAGCAGCGGGTTCGCGCCGAAAGCCACATCGCCCTGCATGAGAAGTTTGCCGCGCCCGATGCACTCGGGCGGCTGGAGGCGCTGTATCGCCAATTGCTGGCAGATATGTTCCGGGCCTAGCGCGTGCCGAAGACCACCATGGTCTTGCCTTTGACGTCCACCAGGTTGCGTTCTTCAAGGTCCTTGAGCACGCGACCGACCATCTCGCGCGAACAACCGACAATCCGTCCGATTTCCTGCCGGGTCACTTTGATCTGCATCCCGTCCGGGTGAGTCATGGCGTCCGGTTGCTTGCACAGTTCCAGCAGGCAACGGGCGACACGACCGGTCACGTCGAAGAACGCCAAGTCGCCGACCTTGCGTGTGGTGTTGCGTAGTCGTTGTGCGATTTGTCCGCTGAGGACGTAAAGAATGTCCGGATCTTGCTGGGACAGTTCGCGGAATTTCGCATAGCTGATCTCCGCGACCTCACATTCGATCTTGGCGCGCACCCAGGCGCTGCGCTGCTGTTCCTGGCCGGCCTGTTCGAACAGACCCAGCTCACCGAAAAAATCCCCGGAGTTCAGGTAGGCGATGATCATTTCGCGACCGTCGTCATCCTCGATGAGGATCGTCACCGAGCCCTTGATGATGAAGAACAGCGTGTCCGAGTGATCGCCGGCGCAGATGATGTTGCTCTTGGCCGCGTAACGGCGGCGCTGGCAATGCATCAACAACTTGTCGAGGTTCTTGATTTTGGGTGTTGGGGTAATAGCAACCATGGTTGTATCCCGAAAAAACTTCACGGTGTCGTGGTGTAGTGAGTATTGGGAATCGCGATTTTTGCATTCGCTTGATAGCTGGCTATGCGCCAGCGAATTGGCGCCAGCTTAACAGACAGTTCCTACAAGATTCGAGAATTTACCTACAACATCCGGGAATACGTCCTAGGAAGGGCAGGCGCTGTGAAACAGGGGCCCTGTGCTAAGCTGGCGACCCTTTTTTAGACAGTGGAGTCTTGGCGATGAAGGCACGCATCCAATGGGCTGGCGAAGCCATGTTCCTCGGTGAATCCGGCAGTGGTCACGTTGTGGTCATGGACGGTCCGCCCGATGCCGGCGGTCGCAACCTGGGTGTCCGGCCGATGGAGATGCTCCTGCTGGGTGTCGGCGGTTGCAGTAACTTCGACGTGGTCAGCATCCTCAAGAAGTCCCGTCAGGCGGTTGAAAGCTGCGAAGCCTTCCTCGAAGCCGAGCGCGCGACCGAAGACCCGAAGGTCTTCACCAAGATTCACATGCACTTCGTGGTTAAAGGCCGGGGCCTGAAAGAAGCCCAGGTCAAACGCGCCATCGAGTTGTCGGCCGAGAAGTATTGCTCGGCGTCGATCATGCTCGGCGCGGCGGGCGTGGCCATCACTCACGACTACGAGATCATCGAACTCGGTTGAATCGACATTCAACTATCATAAAAGCAGTGCAGACTCTGGCGATCCCAAGCCGACGTCTGCATAATGCGCCACTTTTTTCAGGGTAGTGGCCCGTCGACAGGCAGGCCGCACACCCGAACAGACAACCAAAATCGCCATCGCGAAGAGGTGTTAACCGTCCTACGCAGGTGCGTCGTTCGCATCTGACGGGCATGCTTGATCACGCGGCCCGGGCCGCAATACATAGAGAGTTTTTAACGGTGAAAAGCAAACTCAAGCTCCACGGGTTCAATAACCTGACAAAGACCTTGAGCTTCAACATCTATGACATCTGCTACGCGGAAACCCCGCAAGACCAGCAGGCTTACGTCGAGTACATCAATGAAGAGTACAACGCGAAGCGCCTGACGCAGATCCTCACAGAAGTTGTCGATATCATTGGTGCCAACATCCTGAACATCGCCAGTCAGGACTATGACCCCCAGGGCGCCAGCGTCACGATTCTGATCTCTGAAGAGCCGGTGACCCCGACCGACAGCCAGATCGAAGAGTCTCCGGGCCCGCTGCCCGAAATCATCCTGGCCCACCTCGACAAGAGCCACATCACGGTGCACACGTACCCGGAAATCCATCCGGTGGACGGTATTGCAACCTTCCGTGTGGACATTGACGTGTCGACGTGTGGTGTCATTTCACCGCTAAAGGCGCTCAACTTCCTGATTCACCAGTTCGATTCGGACATCGTGACCGTGGACTATCGCGTGCGCGGCTTCACTCGTGACGTCGAAGGCAAGAAGCACTTCATCGATCACGAAATCAACTCGATCCAGAACTACCTGTCCGAAGACACGCGCGATGCGTACCAGATGACGGACGTGAACGTGTATCAGGAAAACCTGTTCCACACCAAGATGCTGCTGAAGAACTTTGAACTGGACAACTACCTGTTCGGCGACGCCACCAGCAGTCTTTCCCCTGAGCAACGTGCTCAAGTGACGGATCGTGTGAAACACGAAATGCTCGAAATCTTCTACGCACGCAACATGCCGACCTAAGATTTTCGAGTACAAAAAAGGCGACTACCTCACGGCAGTCGCCTTTTTTATTGTGGTCGGCCTGATAGACGGGTGATGGCCTTCGCGAGCACGCCCGCTCCCACATTTGAAATGCATTCCAATGTGGGAGCGGGCTTGCTCGCGAAGAGGCCGTGCCAGGCAACCGATCAGTTAAATCCGGTACGTACTCTTGGTCATCACCTTGGCCAACAAACTCATCCCGAACTTCACCGGTGCCGGAAAACGAAAACCCCCCGCATCCAGCGCACTTTCAGCGTGATGTTCTTCATCAATTCGCATCTGCTCAAGAATCGCCCGGGACTTTTCGTCTTCTGCCGGCAATTGCTCAAGGTGTTCGTTCAGGTGCTTGCAGACTTGATGTTCGGTGGCGGCAACAAAGCCGAGGCTGACTTTGTCGCTGATCAACCCGGCCACCGCACCAATCCCGAACGACATGCCGTAGAACAGCGGATTGAGAATGCTGGTGTGGCTGCCCAACTGATGGATGCGTTGTTCGCACCAGACCAGGTGATCGATTTCTTCTTCGGCGGCATGCTCCATGGCGGCGCGCACGTGCGGCAGCTTCGCGGTCAGGGCCTGCCCCTGATACAACGCCTGGGCGCAGACTTCGCCCGTGTGGTTGATGCGCATCAGCCCGGCGACGTGCCGGGTGTCTTCGTCGCTCATTTGCGTATCCGGCTGCACGATCGCCGGCGACGGACGGTACGGCTGGCCACTGAAGGGCAGCAAGGTACGCATCGCGGCATCGGCTTGCAGCAGAAGTCGGTCAATCGGCGAGTAGTGACGTTGGGTAGGCATGCTGACCTCCGGGAAGAATCTCGGCGGTGAGTTTAACCCAATCGGCCGGGGAAGGTTTGCGCTGGGTCATTGCGCTGCAATCAGCCCGGCGGCCAGTGCATCTGGCGCTGACCGAGCACATGCATATGAATGTGGTAGACCGTCTGCCCACCTTCTTCATTGCAGTTCATGACAACGCGAAAGCCTTTTTCGCAGCCCAGTTCCAGCGCCAGACGTTGGGCGGTGAACAGGATATGCCCGGCCAGTGCCTTGTCTTCCTCGGTGAGGTCGTTGAGGGTGCGCACCGGCTTTTTTGGAATCACCAAAAAGTGCACCGGTGCCTGTGGGGCGATGTCGTGGAAGGCCAGTACCTGGTCGTCCTCGTAAATGATCTTGGCCGGGATTTCCCGGTTGATGATCTTGGTGAACAGAGTATCCACAGCTGTTTTCTCCATTGTTTGGGCTGGCCTGAGTGTACTCATGGGTTCTCCCCGAGCCCAGCCTTTTGCCTTGAAGGTCGATCAGCGCGGGCAGTAGGCCTTGTTGATCATGCCGGTAACGGTGCGGATCAGCCAGCGCGAGCCGAGTCTTGGCAGGAAGGCAAACCAGCGGTTGCGCCGCCCCGGGATGATGATTGCGCGATTTTTCGCCAGCGCGCGCACGGTATAAAGCGCGACTTCCTCGGGGCTCATGAGCAATTTGCTGTCGGCGAGTTTGTCGGTGTTCAACTGCGCGGTGCGATAGAAACCGGTGCGGGTCGGGCCGGGGCAGAGCACCGAAACCTTGACCGCGCAGTTTTTCAGCTCAACGCGCAGCCCTTCGGAGAAATGCAGCACGTACGCTTTGCTCGCGTAATAAGTGCTCATCCACGGGCCAGGTTGAAATGCCGCTACCGAGGCCACGTTCAGAATCTGCCCGCCACCCTGCAAGGCCATGCTGTTGCCGAGGGCATGGCACAGCCGAGTCAGGGCCAGGATGTTCACTTCGATCAGGTCTTGTTCGGTCATCCAGTCCTGCGCCAGAAAGGGGCCGCAGGTGCCCATGCCGGCGCAGTTCACCAGCAAGTCGATCTGGCGGTCACCTTCTTCCAGTTCCAGCAGAAACCCGGAAAGCCGCAATGGCTCGCCGAGGTCGCAGGCGCGGAACAGCACTTCCACGCCAAACCGTTGAGTCAGTTCAATCGCGATACTTTCCAGCTGATCACGTTGTCGGGCCACCAGAATCAGGCTGCGGCCTCGGCGGGCCAACGCTTCGGCCATCGCCAGGCCGATGCCGCCGGAGGCGCCAGTGATCAGAGCGTAACGGGTCATGCAGTTCTCCATCGCAACAGCTCCGCGCCGGCGACGCAGGTGTCACGGGCGGGGAGCGCTGTTCATTCTTTCGCAGAGTCTACAGGGGCCGAGGGTTCTTCGGCTTCATCGTCTGCAGAATCAGGCACTTGCTGCGCCTCGTCGGCCGGTTCGACTTCAACTTCATCGGTGGTCACCGAGCCACTTTCGTAACTGGTTTCAGCCGCGCTTTCGTATTCGTTCTGGATGGCAGTGAGACCGCCGGCCAACACGCCGATGAACACGACGGCGATGAATACGACCCACAGCAAAGACAGCACTTTGACTGCTGTGGTGTTAGGCGGAGGTGGCGCACCGTAGCGGTTGGCGATGTTGGTGCCGGGCACGACCATGATGACAAGCGGGAAGAAACCGCCCACGAACGGTACAAAGCACAGCAGCCAGAGCCAGCCGGACCAACCGATGTCGTGCAAGCGTTGAACACCGAACTGAATGCTGACGACCATAACCGCGATCCACAGGAAGAACGCGACCAGGCCACCGACGATCAAGCCTGCGGTCGAATCGGCACTGATGATGGCGAAGGCCAGGATCGCCAATACCGAGCCGACGGGCAGCAGCACCAGGGTCAGGGCCATTGACCAGGCCAGATAACGCAAACGACCGATGCGGCCTTCGACGCTGAATGGCTTGAGCGTGGCGAATGCTGGCAGGTTTTCCCCGACGATGGCTTGGGGCGGGGCGTACGGGGAGGCCGGTTCCGCGAATATCGGTTGGCGGCTGGCGGGAACGTGTTCGTGAGCGTCGGCCAGGTTCAGATCAATGGACGGCTCGCTCTCGATGCGCGGATCGATGCCGGTTTTCGTCAGCGCCTGGAGGTAGCTTTGCGCCTCAACCTGCGACAAACCTTGCTTGAGCGTCACGGTCTTGCCGGTGAACAAGCGCTCGACGGCAGCCACTTCGCTTTTGTACAACGCAGCGAGATTCAATTTGGCCGTGGTGATGTCGACGCCCGGCAACAGCGCGCCGTCGAATACGATCTTGAAACGGTTGTCGCTCATTGCGAGGCATCCTTGTCGCGAATTTTTGAATGAGGAAATGTTACCGAAGTGGAGTGTAAAGCCAGCCGGGGCGGGCTGGCCAAATTTTCATTTCAGCGCGGCCAGCGTTTCGGCAGCTGTGCCGCCAGTGCCAGTGCCTGGCGGTATTCCGCGTCCAGCCGTGCGACCAGTTGATCGACACTCGGCAAATCATCGATTTCACCGACGCCCTGGCCTGCCGACCACACGGTTTTCCAGGCTTTGGCTTCATCGTTCAGCGGCTTGAGTTTGGAACCGAAGTTCACCTCGCCTTTGGCCTGTAGCGCCGCCATGTCGAAGCCGGCGGCTTCCAGGCTCTGGCGCATGAAGCTCGCGGGTATTCCCGACACTGCCGGGGTATGGACGATGTCTGCGGCTCTGGAGGTCAGCAACATCTCTTTATAGGCGTCAGGCGCATGGCTTTCGGTGGTACCGATAAATCGTGTGCCGAAGTAGGCCAGATCCGCGCCAAGCAATTGCGCGGCAAGAATTTCATGGCCGTGGTTGAGGCAACCGGCGAGCAGCAAGGTCTTGTCGAAGAACTGGCGGATCTCGGCGATCAGCGAGAACGGGCTCCAGGTTCCGGCGTGGCCACCGGCGCCGGCAGCGACGGCGATCAAACCGTCGACGCCAGCTTCGGCAGCTTTCTCGGCATGACGACGGGTTGTCACGTCGTGAAACACCAGACCGCCATAACCATGAACCGCGTCGACCAGTTCTTTCACCGCGCCGAGGCTGGTGATCACGATCGGTACTTTGTGTTCGATGCAGATATCGAGGTCCGCTTGCAGTCGCGGATTACTGTTGTGAACGATCAGGTTGACCGCATAGGGCGCCGGATTCTCCAGCGTCGCCAAGCCCGCTTCGATCTCCTCCAGCCAGGCCTTGAAGCCGCTGCTTTCGCGCTGGTTCAGCGCAGGGAAGCTGCCGACCACGCCGTTACGGCAACAGGCGAGCACCAGTTGCGGATTGGAAATCAGGAACATTGGCGCCGCCACGACAGGCAGGCGCAGGCGTTGTTCAAGCAAAGCGGGCAGCGACATTGGAAGTACCCCGGTGAGTTGCGCTTATTGGAGTTAAAACGGTCGAACCACGACCAGAATTACGATAGCCAGCAATATCAGAACCGGCACTTCATTGAACCAGCGATAAAAGACATGGCTGCGGGTGTTCTCGCCACGGGCAAAACGTTTTACCTGTGCACCGCACATGTGGTGATAGCCGATCAGGAGCACGACCAGCGTCAGTTTGGCGTGAATCCACGCGCCTTGACTGAAGATGCTCGGGTTGAGGTAGATCAGCGCGATGCCGAAAACCAGCGTGGCGATCATCGCCGGGCCCATGATGCCGCGATACAGCTTGCGCTCCATGATGCTGAAGCGCTCCTTGCTGACACTGTCCTCGCTTTGTGCGTGATAGACGAAGAGGCGCGGCAGGTAGAACAGGCCGGCAAACCAGCAGACCATGCTGACGATGTGAAAAGCTTTGAGCCATAGATAAAGCATTTTTAGTTATTCCCAGGTTCACGGTGGCTGGATAGTAGAGGCTTGAGCCGCCGCACGTCACCTTGCCGGTTGTCGCAGGACGATACGGGCCCTATCATCGACGGCTTTCCAGTGGGTTCGTTGAGGGCAGGTTTATGGTCAAGGTCGGTATCGTCGGCGGCACGGGTTACACCGGTGTCGAACTGCTGCGTCTGTTGGCGCAGCATCCGCAAGCTGAAGTGGTTGTGATCACTTCCCGATCCGAGGCCGGTCTGGCCGTGGCTGATATGTACCCGAACCTGCGAGGCCACTACGACGGTTTGGCGTTCAGCGTTCCGGACATCAAGACCCTGGGTGCTTGCGACGTGGTGTTCTTTGCTACCCCGCACGGTGTTGCCCACGCGCTGGCCGGCGAACTGCTGGCGGCCGGGACCAAGGTCATCGATCTGTCGGCGGACTTCCGCCTGCAAGATTCTGCCGAATGGGCCAAATGGTACGGCCAGCCGCACGGTGCGCCGGAGCTGCTGGAAGAAGCGGTTTACGGTCTGCCGGAAGTCAATCGCGAGCAAATCAAGGATGCTCGCCTGATCGCGGTGCCGGGTTGCTATCCGACCGCTACGCAATTGGGTTTCCTGCCATTGCTCGAAGCGGGCCTTGCCGATACTTCGCGCCTGATCGCTGACTGCAAATCCGGCGTCAGCGGTGCTGGGCGTGGCGCTTCCGTCGGTTCTTTGTATTCCGAGACATCGGAAAGCATGAAAGCCTACTCGGTCAAAGGTCACCGTCACTTGCCGGAAATCCGTCAGGGGCTGCGTCGCGCGGCGGGCAAAGAGGTGGGGCTGACCTTCGTGCCGCACCTGACGCCAATGATTCGCGGCATTCACTCGACGCTCTACGCGACCGTCGTGGATCGTTCGGTCGATCTGCAGGCGTTGTTCGAAAAGCGCTACGTCAACGAACCGTTCGTCGATGTAATGCCGACCGGCAGTCACCCGGAAACCCGCAGCGTGCGGGGTGCCAACGTTTGCCGGATCGCGGTGCATCGTCCACAGGACGGGGATCTGGTGGTGGTGTTGTCGGTGATCGACAACCTGGTCAAAGGCGCGTCGGGGCAGGCGGTACAGAACCTGAATATCCTGTTTGGTCTCGATGAGCGCTTGGGCTTGTCCCACGCGGGCATGCTGCCGTAAGGCTTTATCGCGCTCAGCAAAAAGGCCCGTTGAACGGGCCTTTTTGCATGTTGTGTCTGACAATTGGCTTGATTGATATACCGTAACAATAGTTGACCGATTTTCTAGGAGAAGCGGATAATGCGCGTCATCACGCATTATGGCGGCGTAGCGCCGGGAGATAGTCAGCATGAGCGTCGAATCCTTCACCCCCACGGCTTTGCAATTCACCCACGGTGCCGCGCACAAGGTGAAGAGCCTGGTCGATGAAGAGGGGAATGATCGCTTGAAGCTGCGCGTATTCGTTACGGGCGGCGGTTGTTCAGGTTTTCAGTACGGCTTCACCTTCGATGAAGAAGTGGCCGATGACGACACCATCGTCGAGCGCGAAGGCGTAAGTCTGGTGGTTGATCCGATGAGCTTCCAGTACCTGGCCGGTGCTGAGGTGGATTATCAGGAAGGTCTGGAAGGTTCGCGTTTTGTGATCAAGAACCCGAACGCCAGCACTACTTGTGGCTGCGGCTCTTCGTTCTCGATCTGATCGCGCTTCATTGCATTGTCAAACGCCGCATGGCCTTCGGGCCCTGCGGCGTTTTGCTGTCTGACGCTTAGGCCGGATAGATAGCGCCGAGTACGCGCAGGCCGCGGGCGCCGGTGACACTCGGGCGATTGGCGGCGATGCCTTCGAGGCAGCAATGGGCCAGCCAGGCGAAGGCCATGGCTTCGACCCAGTCCGGGTCCACGCCGTGAGTGGCGGTGCTGCTGACTTTTGCATTCGGCAGCAAGTCGGCCAAGCGCTTCATCAGCGCAGTGTTGTGCGCGCCGCCGCCACAGACCAGCAACTCCTGAGTGTTGGATTGAGCCTGTTGGAGCGACTCCACGATGGTTAGCGCGGTGAGCTCGAGCAGGGTCGCTTGCACGTCTTCGGCAGCGAACGTCGGCAGATTTGCGAGGTGCTGCGTCAGCCATGGCAGGTTGAACACCTCACGGCCGGTGCTCTTGGGGCCTTTGGTCACGAAGAACGGATCGCTCAGTAATTCATTCAGCAACACCTTTTCGGTCTGGCCGCTGGCAGCCCATTGGCCGTCGCGATCAAAGTGATCGCCGCGCTGCTGGTGAATCCAGGCGTCCAGCAAGACATTGCCCGGCCCGCAGTCAAAGCCTGCAACCGGTTTGCCGGGTTCAATCAGGCTGAGGTTGCTAAAGCCGCCTACGTTCAGTACTGCGCGATTGCCCGCGTGTTCATCAAACAAGGCTTCGTGGAACGCGGGGACCAGTGGCGCGCCTTGTCCGCCAGCGGCAACATCACGGCTGCGGAAGTCGCTGACCACGGTGATGCCCGTCAGCTCGGTCAGCAGGGCGGGGTTGCCGATTTGCACAGTGAAACCGCGCGCCGGTTCGTGGCGGATGGTCTGGCCGTGGCTGCCAATCGCACGAATGTCCCCGGGCTTGAGGGTTTGCTGATCGAGGAGGGTGTGAATGCCCTGTGCCGCAAGCTTCACCCAGTTTTGCTGGGCGATGGCGGAGCGGACTATCTCGTCCGGGCCGCTGGAACACAAGCCAAGCAACTCGACGCGCAGGGATTCGGGCATGGGAATGTAGTGTGTGGCGATCAATTTGATCGCCGGGGTCAACTCGACCAGTGCGATGTCCAGGCCATCGAGACTGGTTCCGGACATTACACCGATATATAGGGTCATGGCTTAGCGCTTGCTCGAAGCCAGCATGGTGGCTTTCTCTTGGTCCATGCGAGCCATCAACGGTTGGCTCTGGGCAAGGAAGCGCGAGCGTTCGGCTTTGGCAATCGGATCGGCCATTGGCAGTTTCTGACCCAGTGGGTCGACGTGGACACCGTTGACCTGGAACTCATAGTGCAAGTGCGGGCCAGTGGAGAGGCCAGTGGTGCCAATGTAGCCGATCACCTGGCCCTGCTTGACGTTGCCGCCGGTTTGCACGCCTTTGGCGAAGCCTTGCATGTGGCCGTACAGCGTGCGGTAGGTGTTGCCGTGCTGAATGATGATGGTGTTGCCGTAGCCTCCACGACGACCCGCCAGCAACACTTTACCGTCGCCGGTGGCCTTGATCGGCGTGCCGCGTGGCGCTGCGTAGTCCACGCCTTTATGGGCGCGAATCTTGTTCAGGATCGGGTGTTTGCGGCCCATGGAAAACTTCGAGCTGATGCGGGCGAAGTCTACTGGCGTGCGAATAAACGCCTTGCGCATGCTGTTGCCGTCGGCGGTGTAGTAGCTGCTGTTGCCTTGTTTATTGGTGTAACGCACGGCGGTGTAGGTCTTGCCACGGTTGGTAAAGCGCGCGGAGAGGATCGGGCCATTACCGACAGCCTTGCCGTTGACGACTTTCTGTTCGTAGATCACGTCGAACTCGTCACCCTGGCGAATATCCTGGGCGAAGTCGACGTCGTAGCCGAACACGCTTGCCATGTCCATGGTCAGGCTGTGCGACAGGCCGGCGCGAGCGGCGGATTGCGACAGCGAACTATTGATCACGCCGTGAACATAGGCTGAGCGCACGGTCGGTTTGGCGGTGATCCGATTGAATGTATAGCCCTTGTCATTCTTGGTCAGGGTGATGCTTTCGAGGTCGCTGACTTTGCTGTGCAAGTTGGTCAGTTGGCCGTCGGGGCTGACTTCGAATTCGAGTTTTTGGCCGTGTTTGAGTTGGCTGAACTGTTTGGCCTGCTTGTCGCTGGCGAGGATTTCATGCACTGAAGCAGCCGGGAGGCCGACTTTCTCAAACAGGGTGGAAAGCGTGTCGCCTTTGGCGACGATCACTTCCCTGTGATTGGGGCCCTTCTTTTCTTCGACCACTGGCGCGGGCGCGGCCTGGGCGGTTTCTTGAGGCTCTTCGGCGGTGTTTTCGATCTGTGCGAAAGGGGAGGCTACTGGCTCATTTGTGGCTTGAGCGGCGTCAGCAGCGTCTTGATCTTGTGTCAGTTGTTCAGCAGGGCTTTCCAGTTCAAGACTCAGGGTGGTCTTTTTGGCTTCTACATCGCTGGAAGGGAATACCAGAAGCGCCAGGCTCAGAAGGGCGGCGATGCCGCTTGCTGCGAGCAGGTGGGTCTTCGGGTAAAGCGGCGGCGCTTTAGACGATTCTTTGGTCATAGGTAATTTTTGACTTTGAAAAAGATGAATTGGAAAAGATGAATGACATGATGAAGATGAAATAACTGTATAAAATATAACCAAATCATCTCTGAAGCAAGTCCGTGGTTACTCTGCCGGCGGATTGGCGTCATTGCGCCGGCCAAACTTTGTATTTGACGCGTGATCTTGTATGGTTGGTCCCCTTTGAATTCGAGCCTTGCGGGTCTGTTATGAAGTCGGTTGAAGAGCAGCTAGCGCTGATAAAACGTGGTGCGGAAGAACTGTTGGTCGAGTCCGAGCTGATCGAAAAGCTCAAGCGTGGCCAACCGCTACGTATTAAAGCTGGCTTCGATCCGACCGCGCCGGATTTGCACCTGGGTCACACCGTGCTTATTAACAAGCTGCGCCAGTTCCAGGAGCTGGGGCATCAGGTGATCTTCCTTATAGGTGACTTCACCGGGATGATTGGTGATCCGAGCGGCAAGAGCGCAACGCGTCCTCCGCTGACCCGTGAACAGGTTCTCGAGAATGCCGAGACCTACAAGACCCAGGTCTTCAAGATTCTTGATCCGGCTAGAACCGAAGTGGCGTTCAACTCCACCTGGATGGATCAGATGGGGCCGGCAGACTTCATTCGCCTGACTTCGCAATACACCGTGGCTCGCATGCTTGAGCGGGATGACTTCGACAAGCGCTACACGACCAATCAGCCAATCGCCATTCACGAGTTTCTTTATCCGCTGGTTCAGGGTTATGACTCGGTTGCCTTGCGCGCGGATGTCGAGTTGGGCGGCACCGATCAGAAGTTCAACCTGTTGATGGGGCGTGAGCTGCAGCGTGGTTATGGTCAGGAGCCTCAGTGCATCCTGACCATGCCGTTGCTCGAGGGGCTGGATGGCGTTAAGAAGATGTCCAAGTCGTTGGGCAACTATGTCGGTATCCAGGAAGCGCCGGGCGTTATGTATAGCAAGCTGGTTTCTATTCCTGATGCGCTGATGTGGCGTTATTTCGAATTGCTCAGCTTCCGCTCCATGGAAGAGATCACTGCGTTCCGTGCTGACGTCGAGGCGGGTGCTAACCCTCGCGATATCAAGATCAAGCTGGCTGAAGAGATTGTCGCGCGCTTCCATGGTGAAGAGGCTGCGGCCAATGCTCATCGTGCGGCCGGTAACCGAATGAAAGAAGGTGAGCTGCCGGATGATCTGCCAGAGATCGAATTGACCGCTGCCGAAGACATGCCGATTGCCGCCGTCCTTAATAAGGCTGGCTTGGTGAAGAACTCGGCAGTGGCGCGTGATCTGCTGGGTTCGGGTGGTGTGCGGATAGATGGTGAGGTGGTCGATCGCACCTTTATATACGTACTCGGCGCGACTCATGTCTGCCAGGCTGGGAAGAAGGCATTTGCGCGTATTACGCTCAAATCTGAATAAGCTGGAATTAAGGGTTGACGGCAGATTCTGGACGTCTATAATTCGCCCCACTTCCGGCGCAGTCGAAACGGAAAACTCCTTGGTAAACAATGAGTTACGCGGTTTTCGACAGTGAGTTGCTTCAGGTCATCGAAGCCGAAAGGGAGTTGAAAAAGAGGTGTTGACAGCAGCGAGTAACGCTGTAGAATTCGCCTCCCGCTGACG
>NZ_JBNNWE010000056.1:0-39505 GCF_050280905.1 Pseudomonas sp. NPDC086278 | reverse complement strand
TCGCTGCTGTCAACACCTCTTTTTTCAACCCCCTTTCGGCTTCGATGACCTGAAGCAACTCACTGTCGAAAACTGCGTAACTCATTGTTTACCAAAGAGTTTTCCGTTTCGGCTGCGCCGGAAGTGGGGCGAATTATAGACGTCCAGAATCTGCCGTCAACATCTAATTTCATATTTCTGTCACACAGGTCAGAAACACCCTAAAGCAAAAAGGCCGATCCTCGCGGATCGGCCTTTCTACTTACAAGCTAGGAAACGCGAACTGCGAAGCCTCATGGCTCGCACGCTGCGGCCAGCGCTGGGTAATGGCCTTGCGGCGCGTGTAGAAACGCACGCCATCCGGGCCATAGGCATGCAGGTCGCCAAACAGCGAACGCTTCCAGCCACCAAAGCTGTGATAAGCCACCGGCACCGGCAACGGCACGTTAACGCCGACCATGCCGACTTCAATCTCATCGCAGAACAACCGCGCCGCTTCCCCGTCCCGGGTGAAGATGCACGTGCCGTTGCCATACTCGTGATCGTTGATCAGTTGCATCGCCTCTTCCAGGCTATTCACCCGAACGACGCACAGCACCGGCCCAAAGATCTCTTCTTTATAGATGCGCATCTCTGGCGTGACGTTATCGAACAGGCAGCCACCCAGGAAGAAGCCCTCTTCATGGCCAGCCACACTCAGGCCGCGACCATCAACCACCAGCGTGGCACCGGCAGCCACGCCGTCATCGACATAACCGCTAACCTTGTCACGCGCCTGACCAGTGACCAACGGCCCCATGTCCAGACCGCAGGAAGTGCCAGCACCAATTTTCAGCGCTTTGATCTGCGGCACCAACTTGGCCACCAGCGCATCCGCCACCTGATCGCCAACGCACACGGCCACCGAGATTGCCATGCAACGCTCACCGCAAGAACCATAAGCGGCGCCCATCAGTGCGCTGACAGCGTTATCCAGATCCGCATCCGGCATCAGCACCGCATGGTTCTTCGCGCCGCCGAGTGCCTGAACGCGTTTACCGCGCTTGGTGCCTTCGGCGTAGATGTATTCGGCAATCGGCGTCGACCCCACAAAGCTCAATGCTTTGACTTCCGGCGCTTCGATCAGCGCATCGACCGCCGTCTTGTCGCCGTGCACGACGCTCATCACGCCTTTTGGCAGGCCCGCTTCGATCAACAGCTGCGCGATCAGCAGCGTGGAACTTGGATCACGCTCGGACGGTTTGAGAATGAAGCAGTTACCGCAGACGATCGCCAGCGGGTACATCCACAGCGGCACCATCGCCGGGAAGTTGAACGGGGTGATGCCCGCCACTACGCCCAACGGCTGGAAGTCCGACCAGGCATCAATGTTCGGGCCGACGTTACGGCTGTATTCGCCCTTGAGGATTTCCGGTGCAGCGCACGCGAACTCAACGTTCTCGATCCCGCGCTTCAATTCACCGGCCGCATCTTCCAGGGTCTTGCCGTGCTCTTCGCTGATCAACTGAGCGATGCGCGCTTCGTTCTGCTCCAGCAATTGCTTGAAGCGGAACATCACCTGCGCGCGTTTGGCCGGTGGCGTGTTGCGCCAGGCCGGGAATGCAGCCTTGGCAGCGTCGATCGCCTGTTGAATGGTTTCGCGACTGGCCAATGGCACTTTGTGGATCGGCTGGCCAGTCGACGGGTTGAACACGTCAACCGTGCGACCGTTGTCGGTCACCAGTTCGCCGTTGATCAAATGCGGGATAAGGCTCATGCGGGGCTCCTGAAAAGTTGTCCACAGATGCCCATCACTGGGCACCTGTATATAGAGGGATAAATCAGTCGATCTTGTTCAGCACTTCGCCGACCGCGTCGAACAGACGATCAAGGTCTTGCGGCTTGCTGTTGAAAGTTGGTCCGAATTGCAGGGTGTCGCCGCCGAAGCGCACGTAGAACCCGGCTTTCCACAGCGCCATGCCCGCTTCGAACGGACGCACAATCGCGTCGCCATCACGCGGGGCAATCTGGATAGCACCGGCCAAACCGTAGTTACGAATGTCGATAACGTTTTTCGAGCCCTTCAAACCGTGCAGCGCATTTTCGAAATGCGGCGCGACGTCGGCCACGCTCTGCACCAGGTTTTCCTTTTGCAGCAGATCGAGTGCCGCCAGGCCGGCAGCGCACGCTACCGGGTGCGCCGAGTAGGTGTAGCCATGCGGGAATTCCACCGCGTACTCAGGCGTCGCCTGGTTCATGAAGGTCTGGTAGATCTCGGAGCTGGCAATCACTGCGCCCATCGGGATCGCGCCGTTGGTGACTTGCTTGGCGATGCACATCAGGTCCGGGGTCACACCGAAGCTGTCGGCGCCGAACATCGAGCCGGTACGGCCAAAACCGGTGATCACTTCGTCGAACACCAGCAGGATGTTGTGCTGGTCACAGATGTCGCGCAGACGCTTGAGGTAACCCTCAGGCGGCACCAGCACGCCAGCGGAACCGGCCATTGGCTCGACGAACACGGCGGCGATGTTCGACGCGTCGTGCAGCTCGATCAGTTTGAGCAGCTCATCCGCCAGGGCGATGCCGCCCTCTTTCGGCATGCCACGCGAGTAAGCATTGCTTGCCAGCAAGGTGTGCGGCAGGTGATCGACGTCCATCAAGCCCTGGCCGAAAATCTTGCGGTTGCCGTTGACGCCACCGAGGCTGGTGCCGGCGATGTTCACACCGTGATAGCCACGGGCACGGCCGATCATTTTGGTCTTGGTCGCCTGACCTTTCAGGCGCCAGTAAGCGCGGACCATCTTCACGGCGGTGTCCGCGCACTCGGAGCCCGAGTCGGTGAAGAACACGTGGTTCAGGTTGCCCGGCGTCAGGTCGGTGATTTTCTCGGCCAGTTGAAAGGACAACGGGTGACCGTACTGGAAGCCCGGCGAGTAATCGAGGGTGCCAAGTTGCTTGGCGACCGCTTCCTGGATTTCCTTGCGCGTGTGCCCGGCGCCGCAAGTCCACAGGCCCGACAGCGAGTCATACACCCGACGGCCCTTGTCATCGATCAGCCAACTCCCTTCCGCCGCCACGATCAGGCGTGGGTCACGCTGGAAGTTACGGTTGGCGGTGTACGGCATCCAGTGAGCATCGAGTTTGAGCTGGCTGGCCAGGGAAGTCGGGGCGTTTTCAGGCAAGTTCATGGGCAAAACCTCGCAGGGCAATAAGCGGCGTGGAGATGAAAAGCGTTCTTGCAGCTAAATTGCCACGGGGATAAAGTCGGTGAAATTCAATTTTTCAAACCTTCAGTCTGCCCCTCACTAAACTTTGAGCACCCAACGCATGAGCACTCGCCGCCCCGATCCGCTGGCGCAAGTCAGCGACTTTGATATCCGCTTGCTGCGGATTTTTCGCAGCGTGGTGGAATGCGGCGGGTTCTCCGCAGCGGAATCAGTGCTCGGCATTGGCCGTTCGGCCATCAGTCAGCAGATGAGCGATCTGGAACAACGCCTTGGATTGCGCCTGTGCCAACGCGGACGCGCCGGTTTTTCCCTGACCGAAGAAGGGCGCGAGGTGTACCATTCGGCATTGCAGCTATTAAGTGCGCTGGAAAGTTTCCGCACCGAGGTCAACGGCTTGCACCAGCATTTGCGCGGCGAGTTGACCATCGGCCTGACCGACAACCTCGTCACCCTGCCCCACATGCGCATCACTCACGCCTTGGCGCAGTTGAAAGAGCGCGGGCCGGACGTGCAGATTCAAATCCGCATGATCGCCCCCAACGAAGTCGAACAAGGCGTGCTCGATGGCCGCTTGCACGTCGGCGTGGTGCCGCAGGCCAGCGCATTGTCCGGGCTGGAATACCAACCGCTCTACAGCGAACGTTCGCTGCTGTATTGCGCGGTTGGCCACCCGCTGTTTTATGTCGACGACAAACAACTGGACAACGAACGCCTCAACAGTCAGGACGCCATCGCCCCGACCTTTCGTTTGCCGGCGGAAATCCAGGCGCATTACCAGGCCCTCAATTGCACCGCCAGCGCTTCCGACCGCGAAGGCATGGCGTTTCTGATCCTCACCGGGCGCTACATCGGCTACCTGCCGGATCACTACGCCAGCCTCTGGGTCCAGCAGGGTCGCCTGCGCGCCCTGAAACCGACAGCGCGTTTTTATGACCTGAGCCTCGCATCGGTCACACGCAAGGGCCGTCGCCCCCATCTGGTGCTGGAAAGCTTTCTGGAAAGCCTCGCCGCAACCCGATAGGAAACCGAGTAATCACTGCCAAGCAGCCGCTCAAAAGCACGGCGATCAAGCAGGTACAAGGGTTTTATCGTGCCGGGACTTGTCTCAAACCTGTGGGTGCGCTATCAACGCACTGGTTGCACCCACCCACTCGTCCGGAAGTGCCTATGACCTTTGAAGTCCCCGCTCACGGCGGCAAACCTGCCAGCCGCATTCGTCAGAAGAACGAAGAGACCATCATCAAAGCCGCCGAAGACGAGTTCGCCCGTCACGGGTTCAAAGGCACGAGCATGAACACCATCGCCCTGAATGCCGGGTTGCCCAAGGCAAACCTGCATTACTACTTCACCAACAAACTCGGTTTGTACGTGGCGGTGCTCAGCAACATCATCGAGTTGTGGGACAGCACGTTCAACACGCTGACCGCCGAGGACGACCCGGCCGAAGCGCTGACACGCTACATCCGCGCCAAGATGGAATTCTCCCGTCGCCAGCCACAAGCCTCGCGGATCTTTGCGATGGAAGTGATCAGCGGTGGCGAATGCCTGACCGAGTATTTCAACCAGGACTACCGCGCCTGGTTCCAGGGCCGGGCGGCGGTGTTCCAGGCGTGGATCGACGCCGGAAAAATGGACCCGGTCGACCCGGTCAACCTGATCTTCCTGCTGTGGGGCAGCACCCAGCATTACGCTGACTTCGCGACGCAGATCTGCCGGGTCAGCGGCCGTACGAAGCTGACCAAGCAAGACATGGAAGACGCCGGCAACAACCTGATCCGCATCATTCTCAAGGGCTGCGGCCTGACGCCAACGATCTAAGACACCTATGCCTTTTACCCTCAGCGACTTTTGCGAGTTCCGCGAAGAGATTCGCAAAAGCCGCTTCATCACCCTCGCGGCCCCCATCGCCAGCCCCGCTGCCGCCCAGGTGTTCATCGAGCAGCACAGCGACCTGAACGCCACGCACAATTGCTGGGCCTGGAAGCTCGGCGATCAATACCGCAGCAACGACGACGGCGAACCCGGCGGCACGGCGGGCCGACCGATACTGGCCGCCATTGAAGCGCAGGATTGCGACCAGGTCGCAGTGTTGGTGATTCGCTGGTATGGCGGCATTCAACTCGGCACCGGCGGTCTCGCCCGGGCGTATGGCGGCGGCGCCAACAAGTGCCTGCAAGCGGCGCCCAAGGTCGAGCTGATCAGTCGGGTGCCGCTCAGTTGCGCCTGTGCTTTCGGTGAGCTGGCGCTGGTAAAACTACGCGTTGCCGAATCGGCAGGTCTGGTGGTGGAAGAAACCTTCACTGCCAACGGCGTAGAGCTGAAACTGGCGGTCGGTAAAGAACAGATCGAAACACTGCAAGCGCAACTCGCCGATCTGAGTCGCGGGCGCATTCTGTTGCAGCACTGATCGCACCAACAACGTCCACTGCAGCCATTTTCCAAACGGCTCACTTGCCCACATCTGCTGTGCACCCGGCTGTGGATAACCTGAGCACAGCCGGCTGTAACCCTTCTGTCATGCGGCTTTGCGGGCTTTGTTCACTTTTCGTCCAATTTGCTTGAACAAATTCAAAATCAAATCAAAAACAATTACTTAGCGCGGTTTATCACCTTTAGAAGAAAGCAGCTCAGTGCTTATGCCCGAGTGTTGAGCTTGCGCACAAATACTGTGGAGCAAGCTGTGGATAACCCGTTCATGACCGTCGCGGCACCATGCCGGGCATGGCTTACGCGTAACTGCTCGTTTTTTGACCAATCGCCGGCGAGCAAAATCGGCGCCTGATCAAGCGCCGCGCCCCGAAGTAGTGCCTGATTCGATATCGACGCAGACCATCGCAACGCGCGCAATGCCGTTGCCCACAAGGATTTTGGTGTTTCCTGACTCAATGGCCAGGAAATTGCTTTATCCACAGGCATAACGCCAATCAACCCGAGCCTGTCATGCCCAACCCTGTGCCGATCCCCGATCAAACGCCTCGCTTGCAACTGCGCAGAATCAGCAAACGCTACCCTGGTTGCTTGGCCAACGATGCCGTCGACCTGAGCATTGCGCCGGGCGAAATCCACGCGCTGCTCGGCGAAAACGGCGCGGGCAAAAGTACGTTGATGAAGATCATCTACGGCGTTATCCACGCTGATTCCGGCGAGCTGATCTGGCAGGGCCAGCGCGTGACCATGCGCAACCCGGCCCAGGCTCGCGGCTTGGGGATCGGCATGGTGTTCCAGCATTTCTCGCTGTTCGAAACATTGAGCGTGGCGCAGAACATTGCCCTGGCGATGGGCGCGTCGGCCGGCACGCCGAAGCAGTTGGAGCCGAAAATTCGTGAAGTCTCGCGGCGCTACGGCATGGCGCTGGAACCCGAGCGTCTGGTGCACAGCCTGTCGATTGGCGAGCGCCAGCGGGTGGAAATCATCCGCTGCCTGATGCAGGACATTCGGCTGCTGATTCTCGATGAGCCGACGTCGGTGCTCACGCCGCAAGAGGCCGACGAGTTGTTCGTCACCCTGCGCCGGCTCGCGGCCGAGGGCTGCAGCATCCTGTTTATCAGCCACAAACTCGGTGAAGTGCGCGCGCTGTGCCACAGCGCCACGGTGCTGCGCGGCGGTCGGGTGGCCGGGCATTGCGTGCCTTCGCAATGTTCGGATCGGGAGCTGGCGAAGCTGATGGTCGGCGAAGCGGCCGAGCTGATCACCGACTACCCGAAGGTCGTGGGCGGCGAGGCCTTTTTGCGCGTGAGCGGTTTGTCGTGGCACAACCCGGACCCGTTCGGCTGCTCATTGAAGGACATCGATCTGCAAGTGCGCAGTGGCGAAATCGTCGGTATCGCCGGGGTCGCGGGCAATGGTCAGGATGAATTGCTGGCGTTGCTCAGCGGCGAGCAACGATTAAGCCGCGGTGACGGCGCGGTTATCCGGTTTGGCACCCAAGCCGTCGCCGATCTGCGGCCCGATGCACGGCGCAAACTGGGTTTGGCATTCGTCCCGGCCGAACGGCTTGGCCATGGTGCGGTGCCGCAAATGAGCCTCGCCGATAACGCGCTGCTCACGGCGTTTCAACAAGGGCTGGTCAGCCACGGCTTGATTCAGCGCGGCAAGGTTCAGGCGTTGGCCGACGAAATCATCCGCCGCTTCGGGGTGAAAACGCCCAACGCGCAAACCCCGGCGCGCAGCCTGTCCGGCGGCAACTTGCAGAAATTCATCCTCGGCCGGGAAATCCTCCAGCAGCCGAAATTGCTGGTGGCCGCGCACCCGACCTGGGGCGTCGACGTCGGCGCCGCCGCGACCATTCACCGCGCGCTGATTGCCTTGCGCGATGCCGGTGCGGCGATCCTGGTGATTTCCGAAGACCTCGACGAACTGTTCCAGATCAGCGACCGCCTCGGCGCCTTGTGCAGCGGTCGACTGTCACCGCTCAGGGCCACCGTCGACACGCGTCTGATCGATGTCGGCGGCTGGATGGCCGGCCAGTTCGACGCCCCTCACCCACTCGCACCTGCAACGGTTTAACGGAGTTTCACATGCTGCTTTCTCTCGAACCCCGGGGCCAGCAATCGCGCCTGATGTTGTGGTGCTCGCCGTTGTTGGCCGCCGCGTTGACGTTGGGCTGCGGTTCGCTGCTGTTTATCGCGCTGGGCCACGACCCGTTGCTGACGTTGCACACCTTGCTGATCGCGCCGATCAGCGACATGTATGGCGTCTCGGAATTGCTGGTCAAAGCGTTGCCGATTTTGCTCTGTGCATTGGGGTTGGCGGTGGCGTATCAGGCGCGCATCTGGAACATCGGCGCCGAAGGCCAGTTGCTGCTCGGCGCCTTGGCCGGCAGTGCGCTGGCGGTGAACATCATCGGTATGCAAAGTCGCTGGGCGCTGGTGTTGATCCTGCTGACGGGCACCCTCGCCGGCGCGGCGTGGGCCGGGCTGACGGCGTGGTTGCGCACGCGCTTCAATGCCAACGAAATCCTCACCAGCATCATGCTCAATTACATCGCGCTGAACCTGCTGCTGTTCTGCGTGCATGGGCCGTTGAAAGACCCGGCCGGGTTCAACTTTCCCGAGTCGGCGATGTTCGGCGATGCCAGCCGCTTGCCGCTGTTGATGGAGGACGGCCGGGTGCACGCCGGGGTGTATTTCGCCTTGCTCGCGTTGGTCGCGGTGTGGGTGTTGCTGCAAAAAAGCTTCGTAGGGTTCCAGATCAAAGTGCTCGGGCTCGACAAGCGCGCCGCAGGTTTCGTCGGCTTTCGCGAGAAGCGCCTGATCTGGCTGGCGCTGTTGATCAGCGGCGGTCTGGCGGGTTTGGCCGGCGTGTGCGAGGTAACCGGGCCGATCGGCCAACTGGTGCCGCAAGTCTCGCCGGGTTACGGCTACGCGGCGATCACCGTGGCGTTTCTCGGGCGGCTCAACCCCATCGGCATTCTGTTTTCCAGCCTGTTGATGGCGCTGCTGTACATCGGCGGCGAGAGCGCGCAGATGAGCATGAACCTGCCGCAAGCCATCACCCAGTTGTTCCAGGGAATGATGCTGTTTTTTCTGTTGGCCTGTGACGTGCTGATTCTCTATCGGCCACGCCTGAACCTGCGCTGGTCCCGCCGCGCGCCCGCCACCGCCGTAACCGCAGGAGCGCTGTGATGGATATCGATCTGCTGAGCAATATTTTCTACGCCATGGTCCGTTGCGGCACGCCGTTGCTGCTGGTAGCGCTGGGCGAACTGATCTGCGAGAAGAGCGGCGTCCTCAACCTCGGCCAGGAAGGCATGATGCTGTTTGGCGCGGTGATCGGTTTTATCGTCGCGCTGAACAGCGGCAATTTGTGGCTCGGCGTGTTGCTGGCGATGCTCGCCGGGATGCTGTTGTCGTCGTTGTTTGCCTTGGTGGCCCTGGTGTTCAACGCTAATCAAGTAGCCACCGGGTTGGCGCTGACGATTTTCGGCGTGGGTCTGTCGACCTTTGTCGGCGCGGCGTGGGTCGGTAAACCACTGGCCGGTTTTGAGCCGGTGGCGATCCCTTGGTTGAGTGAAATCCCGCTGATCGGTCGGATGCTGTTTGCGCAGGACCTGTTGGTGTACCTGTCGTTCGCGCTGTTTGTTTTGGTGACGTGGGTGATTCTGAAAAGTCGCATCGGGTTGATCATTCAAGCGGTCGGCGAAAACCCGGATGCGGCCAGTGCGATGGGCTTGCCGGTGTTGGGCGTGCGCACGTTGGCGGTGTTGTTCGGCGGGGCGATGGCGGGTTTGGCCGGTGCGTATTTGTCGCTGGCCTACACGCCGATGTGGGCCGAAAACATGAGCGCCGGGCGTGGCTGGATTGCGTTGGCGCTGGTGGTGTTTGCCAGTTGGCGGGTGTGGCGATTGCTGCTGGGGGCGTACCTGTTCGGGCTCGCCAGCATCCTGCATCTGGTGGCGCAGGGATTGGGGCTGGCGATACCGTCGAGCTTGCTGGCGATGCTGCCGTATGTCGCGACCATCGTGGTATTGGTGTTGTTGTCGCGCGATGCGGTGCGCACGCGGTTGTATGCGCCCGTTTCATTGGGGCAGCCGTGGCAGGGCGGGCATTAGCGGTGAGCGGGGCTGGCCCCTTCGCGAGCAAGCCCGCTCCCACAATAAAACCGGGTTTACAGCCCTCTGTTGGACCGGGCCTGCTCCCACAATGGACCGGGTTCACACAGCCCCCTGTGGGACCGGGCCTGCTCCCACAATGGAGCGGGTTTACACAGCCCCCTGTGGGAGCGGGCTTGCTCCGGGCGGCGTTCCGACGAAGGCGTCCGCACTGGCAACACCTGAACCAGGCCCCACGCCAATTCAAAGAACAAAAAAATCACCAGCAGCGAACTGGCGCCATGGACCAGGGCGTACAGCTGCCAAGCCGCAAACAAAAACCGAGCTGCCGCGTCATACCGCCCATAAATCTGCTGCGGATCACGAATCCGCAGCACCGCCCACACGCACACAATCGACCCCAACAGATTCGCCATCAGCATGTGCATCGGCTCGAACACCGGCAGCTCACCCGGCAGCTTCAATGCCTGGCTTAAGCCCGCCAGCGCGCCATGTAACAAAGCAAAACTCCAAGGCGTGACAAACGCCGCCGTCACAATCAAGTCATACCAGGCACTGCCCCGCACCACACGGCGATACTGCGCTGAAGTCCACATCGGCGTTGCTCCATAAATTCCGGGAGCGACAAGGCTAAAGCCTGGAGTATGCTCCAGGGTCAAGCCCTCTTGAGACGCCCACATGCGCATCGGTGAATTAGCCCAGGCCAGCGCCGTCAGCCGTGACACGCTGCGTTTTTACGAGCAACGCGGTTTGATCGCGGCGCAACGCAGCGCCAACGGGTATCGCGAATACCCGGCAGACATGGTGCAACTGGTGCTGTACATCAAGACCGCGCAGCGTTTGGGATTCACCCTCGGCGAAATCGGCAACAGCGTCGCCGCGTTACGGCAATCGCCCGATCCGGACAGCGCCGTCACGCAATTGCTGCAAGACAAACTCAAACTGATCGAAACCCGAATGGATGAACTCGGCGCATTGCGCCACGAGTTGCAACAACGGCTCGGGCAACGCTGTCCATTAAATCCGTGATCCTCACTTATCAAGGAAGCCATTCATGTCCAAGGCAAAAACCGCACTCATCATCGGCGCCTCCCGGGGCCTGGGCCTCGGGCTGGTGAAAACCCTGCTGGCCGACGGCTGGCAAGTCACCGCCACCGTGCGCAACCCGCAAAAGGTCGACGCCTTGCAGGCGCTGGGCAAGGTGCGGATCGAAAAACTCGACATGGATGATCAGCAAGCGGTCATCGCGCTGAGCCAACAGCTCAAGGGCGAAGTGTTTGACCTGCTGTTCGTCAATGCCGGGGTCAAGGGGCCGGACGTGCAGACGCCGGGCGGCGGTGCGACGTTGGCCGAAGTCGGTCAGTTGTTCTTCACCAACGCCGTGGCGCCGATCAACCTGGCGCAGCGTTTCGTCGGGCAGATTCGCGATGGCAGCGGCGTGCTGGCGTTCATGAGTTCGGGGCTGGGCAGCGTCACCGTGCCGGACGCCCCGGAACTGGCGCTGTACAAGGCCAGTAAAGCGGCGTTGAACTCAATGACCAACAGCTTCGTCACGCAACTGGGCGAGCAGAAACTCACCGTGCTGTCGCTGCATCCGGGCTGGGTCAAAACCGACATGGGCGGCGAAGGCGCGGACCTCGATGTGGACACCAGCACTCGCGGGTTGGTCGATCAAGTGAACGCGTTTACCGGCAAGGGCGGGCATCACTTTGTGAACTACAAGGGTGAAACCATTCCCTGGTAACCCGCACAGATCCACTGCGGAATGCCCCCCCAACTGTGGGAGCGGGCTTGCTCGCGAAGACGGAGTGTCAGTCGGCATTAATGTTGAATGACACGCCGCTTTCGCGAGCAAGCCCGCTCCCACAGTTGGGGGGGGCATTCCATATGGGGTTTTGCGGCGTCCTGTCGGGCCGGACTTGCCGGCAGCGCCGTTTTGTCTGAAACTCCGCACCTCGCCCTCCCCGGCGAACCTGGATCAGCAGACAGGGCAACACTGAGCTGGCAACCCTGAACCCAATTTTCAGAGGAGCCGGCCACCATGCCCGCGACCCGTACCTGGTTAAAAAATCCCCTTGCCATTTTCACTGCCAATAGCCTCGATGCCCGTGGCGGCCTGGTGGTGCAAGACGGTGTGATCGTCGAACTGCTCGCCGCCGGCCAGCAACCGTCCGCGCCTTGTGGACAGGTGTTCGATGCCCGCGAGCATGTGATCCTGCCGGGCCTGATCAACACCCATCACCATTTCTATCAAACCCTGACCCGTGCCTGGGCACCGGTGGTCAATCAGCCGCTGTTCCCGTGGCTGAAAACCCTGTACCCGGTCTGGGCTCGCCTCACCCCGGAAAAACTCGCGCTCGCCAGCAAAGTCGCCTTGGCCGAATTGCTGCTGTCCGGCTGCACCACCGCCGCCGATCACCATTACCTGTTCCCGCAAGGCCTGGAAAACGCAATCGACGTGCAAGTCGACAGCGTTCGTGAGCTGGGCATGCGCGCCATGCTCACGCGCGGTTCCATGAGCCTCGGCGAGAAGGACGGCGGGCTGCCGCCGCAGCAAACCGTGCAGGAAGGCGAAGTCATTCTGGCCGACAGCCAACGCTTGATTGCCGAGTACCACGAGCGTGGCGACGGTGCACAAATCCAGATCGCCCTGGCGCCGTGCTCGCCGTTTTCGGTGACCCCGGAAATCATGTCCGCCAGCGCCGAACTGGCGAACGCACTCGACGTGCGCCTGCACACGCACCTGGCGGAAACCCTCGACGAAGAAGACTTCTGCCTGCAACGCTTCGGCCTGCGTACCGTGGACTACCTGGACAGCGTCGGCTGGCTCGGCCCGCGCACCTGGCTGGCCCACGGCATCCACTTCAACCCAGACGAAATCGCCCGCCTCGGCGCGGCCGGCACCGGCATCTGCCATTGCCCGAGCTCGAACATGCGCCTAGCGTCCGGCATCTGCCCGACCCTGGACCTGACCGCCGCCGGCGCGTTGCTCGGCCTGGGCGTGGACGGTTCGGCGTCCAACGATGCGTCGAACATGATGCTCGAAACCCGCCAGGCGCTGTACATCCAGCGTCTGCGTTATGGCGCGGAGAAGATCACTCCGGAACTGGTCCTGGGCTGGGCGACCAAAGGCTCGGCGAGCCTGCTTGGCCGTACCGATATAGGTGAACTGGCGGTCGGCAAACAGGCGGATCTGGCGTTGTTCAAACTCGATGAACTGCGCTTCTCCGGCAGCCATGATCCGGTATCGGCGTTGCTGCTGTGCGGCGCGGACCGGGCGGATCGGGTGATGATCGGCGGCCAGTGGCGGGTGATTGATGGCCAGGTTGAAGGGCTGGATCTGAAGGGGTTGATTGCCGATCACAGCCAGGCGGCGCGGCAGCTGATCGCCGGCACCTAAGCTGATCGCAATCTAATGTGGGGCTTGCTCGCGAATTCGGTGTGACATTCAACATTAATGTCGAGTGACACACCGCTTTCGCGAGCAAGCCCACATGTTGATTCGGTTTCCACAGTGGTCTTGTGGGGGAGTCAGAGACCGAGCAGCGACAACATGATGAACGTCGCAAACAACACAAAGTGCGTCATGCCTTCGATGGCATTGGTTTCCCCGTCATTGAGGTTGATCGCGCTGACGATCAGCGTCAGGAAGATCATCACCGTCTGTACGGGCGTCATCGCCATCTGAAACGGTTGGCCGGTGTAGAGCGCCATCGCTTCCATCACCGGCACGGTCAGGATCACCGTCGACAGCGACGCGCCCATGGCGATGTTGACCACTGACTGCATGCGGTTGGCCAATGCCGCACGCAACGCGGTCAGAATCTCCGGTGCCGCCGAGATCGCCGCCACCAGGATCGCCGTAATCACCGGCGGTGCGCCGGTGCCTTCAAGGCCCAGATCGAGCGTCTTCGACATCACTTCGGCCAAGGCGCCGATCACCACCACACCGAACACCAGCGTGCCGATGCTCAGCGTCAGGTTGACCGGTTTGGCTTGTTCTTCCGGGACTTTCTTGCGGCGTTTTTCCGGGTAGCTGTAGCTGAAGAAATAGCTGTGCGGTCCGACCTGCATCCGCAGGAACAAGGCATAAAGCACCATCATCGCGCCGATGGTAAAACCCGAATAAACCTTCCAGTTGGCCTCGGGAATGAACTCCGGCACCACCATCGACACGCCCATGGCGGTGAGGATCATCACGCTGTAGCTGCGCGCCGAATCATCGTTGTAGGACTGCTCGCCGTGCTTGATCCCGCCCATCAGCGCCGCCAGGCCAAGGATGCCGTTGATGTCGAGCATCACCGCCGAGTAAATCGTGTCGCGCACCAGCGTCGGCGAGGCTTCGTTGCTCATCATGATCGCCAGGATCACCACTTCCACCAGCACCGCCGCCAACGTCAGGATCATCGTGCCGTACGGGTCGCCAACTTTTTCGGCGAGCAGTTCGGCGTGATGGGCCACGCGCATGGACGCCGCCACGATGAAAGCGATCAGCACCAGCCCGGCGGCCAGCGCAACCGGTTGGCCGCTGTGCAACATCCAAGGCTCCAACGGATAGGCAACGACGGCAGCGACGACGGCCAGCAGCAGAAACGTTTCTTGCTTGAGGAATGTGAGCATTGCGGGCCTTTTTACCGATGGAGCGAAATCAGTGCGATGAGCTACTGACTGCGGGGCGGCGCTAACGTTTCGTTACACCTTAGCGCACCAGTGGATGGCAACCGTGCCGGGGCGTGCACTTTTATTGGCCTTGCGGGCCTCTTCGCGAGCAAGCCCGCTCCCACAGGGGAACGCGGTCCAATGTGGGAGCGAGCTTGCTCGCGATGGCCAGGACACGGTTTCAAATGGATTGTTGTCCTGTTGGTCAGTAATTTGCATTGACCCGAACATCCTCAAAACAAAATGGAGTTCGAGTTCATGCATAAACGTCCGTTGAAGAAGCTGCTTTGCGCCGTCACCGCGGCTATCGGTCTGAGCGCCAGCCTGACCGCCAGTGCCGCCGACCCGCTGAAAGTCGGCTTCGTCTATATCGGTCCGATCGGGGACCACGGCTGGACGTATCAGCATGAACAGGGGCGCAAGGTGCTGGCCGAGCAGTTCGGCGACAAGATCACCACCAACTACGTAGAGAACGTCGCCGAAGGGGCCGACGCCGAGCGGGTGATCCGCAACATGGCCAAGGACAACTACGACCTGATCTTCACCACGTCCTTCGGCTACATGAACCCGACACTGAAAGTCGCCAGGCAATTCCCCAAGGTGACCTTCGAACACGCCACCGGCTACAAGCAGGACAAGAACCTCGGCACCTACCTGGCGCGCACATATGAAGGTCGCTACGTCGGCGGTTTCCTCGCGGCGAAGATGACCAAGACCAAGAAAATCGGCTACGTCGCCTCGTTCCCGATCCCGGAAGTGATCCGCGACATCAACGCCATTCAACTGGCCCTGAACAAGTACAACCCTGGCACCGAGATCAAGGTGGTGTGGGTCAACTCGTGGTTCGACCCAGGCAAGGAAGCCGATGCGGCCAACGCGCTGATCGACCAGGGCGTGGACGTGGTGTTCCAGCACACCGACAGCCCGGCGCCGATCCAGGCCGCTGAACGGCGCGGCGTTTATGCGGTGGGCTACGCTTCGGACATGGCGCACTTCGGGCCGAAAGCGGTGCTGACGTCGATCGTCAACGACTGGGGGCCGCACTACATTCAGGCGACCCAGAGCGTGCTCGATCACTCGTGGAAATCCCAGGATTACTGGGGCGGCTTGAAGGAAGGCACGGTTGAATTGCCGATCAGCGATCTGGTGCCGGCACCGGTGAAAGCCGAAGCCGAGCAGCTCATTGCCGACATCAAGAGCGGCGCGTTCCACCCGTTCACCGGGCCGATCAAGGACCAGGCCGGCGTAGAAAAAATTGCCGCCGGCGCGACGGCGAGCAATGCCGAACTGGCGTCGATGAACTACTACGTTGAAGGCATGAAGGCCGACATACCGAAGTAATTCCCCACCCCAACACAAATCCAGTGTGGGAGCGGGCTTGCTCGCGAAGGCGGTGTATCAGTCAACATTTTTGTTAAATGACACACCGCCTTCGCGAGCAAGCCCGCTCCCACAATGGATCGTCAGCGTTTACAAGGACTGCGCATGAACCAGCTCCCGATCATCGACATCGCCCCGCTCTACAGCGATGACCAAACCGCCTGGCAATCCGTCGCCACGCAAATCGACCGTGCCTGCCGCGAGTGGGGCTTTTTCTACATCAAAGGTCATCCGATCAGTCCATCGCGCATCGACGCTGTGCTCGACCACGCAAAACGTTTCTTCGCCCTGCCGGATGAAGCAAAGCTCACCATCGACATCACTCAAACCCGCCACCATCGCGGCTACGGCGCCATCGCCACCGAGCAACTGGACCCGAGCAAACCCAGCGATTTGAAAGAAACCTTCGACATGGGCCTGCACTTGCCGGCCGATCACCCCGAGGTGCTGGCAGAGAAACCACTGCGCGGCCCCAATCGCCATCCATCCATGCCCGGCTGGAAAGCGCTGATGGAGCAACACTACGTTGACATGCAGGCCCTCGCGCAAACCCTGCTGCGCGCGATGACGATGGCGCTGAACATCGAGCGCGATTTCTTCGACCAGCGCTTCGACGAGCCGGTCAGCGTGCTGCGGATGATTCATTACCCGCCGCGCCATACCGCCAGTTCCGCGGACCAGCAAGGCGCCGGCGCGCACACCGATTACGGCTGCATCACCTTGCTGTATCAGGACGCCGCGGGGGGTTTGCAAGTGCGCAACGTCCACGGGGAATGGATCGATGCGCCGCCGATTGAAGGCACATTCGTGGTCAACCTCGGCGACATGATGGCGCGCTGGAGCAACGACCGTTACCTGTCGACGCCGCATCGGGTGATCAGCCCGTCGGGCGTGGACCGATATTCGATGCCGTTCTTCGCCGAGCCGCACCCCGACACCCCCATCGAATGCCTGCCCGGCTGCCAGGATGAACTGACCCCGGCGAAATACCCTGCCACCACCTGCGCCGAATTCCTGCTCTCGCGCTTTGCCGACACGTACGCCTATCGCCGGGAACAGGAAGCGGTGGGATGAACCGGTTGGTCAGGTTTTATCAATTGTTGCGGCGCGCATCTGTAGAATGCCGCCATTGCACCTGATGAGAAACAGAACATGTACGACTGGCTGAACGCCCTGCCCAAGGCAGAACTGCACTTGCACCTCGAGGGTTCGCTGGAGCCCGAACTGTTGTTCGCCCTGGCCGAACGCAACAAGATCGCCCTGCCGTGGGACGACGTCGAAACCCTGCGCAAGGCGTATGCCTTCAACAACCTGCAAGAGTTTCTCGACCTGTATTACCGGGGCGCTGACGTGCTGCGCACCTCGCAGGATTTCT
Source organism: Pseudomonas sp. NPDC086278 (assembly GCF_050280905.1). NCBI lineage: Bacteria > Pseudomonadati > Pseudomonadota > Gammaproteobacteria > Pseudomonadales > Pseudomonadaceae > Pseudomonas > Pseudomonas sp. NPDC086278. Next base: position 22,353 of record NZ_JBNNWE010000056.1, on the reverse strand, counting down.
ACGACCTGACCTGGGCGTATCTGTTGCGCTGCAAGGCGCAGAACGTGATTCACACCGAACCGTTCTTCGACCCGCAAACCCACACCGACCGTGGCGTACCCTTCGAAGTGGTGCTGAACGGCATCGCCGCCGCGCTCAAGGATGGCGAGCAGCAACTGGGCATCACCAGTGGTTTGATCCTGAGTTTCCTGCGCCATTTGAGCGAAGAACAAGCACAGAAAACCCTCGACCAGGCGCTGCCGTTCCGCGATGCGTTCGTTGCTGTGGGCCTGGACAGTTCGGAGATGGGTCACCCGCCGAGCAAGTTCCAGCGCGTGTTTGACCGCGCCCGTCACGAAGGCTTCCTGACCGTCGCTCACGCCGGTGAAGAAGGCCCGCCGGAGTACATCTGGGAAGCCATCGACCTGCTGAAAATCCAGCGTATCGACCATGGCGTGCGCGCCATCGAAGACGAACGCCTGATGCAGCGCATCATCGACGAGCAGATCCCGCTGACCGTGTGCCCGTTGTCCAACACCAAGCTTTGCGTGTTCGACCACATGTCCCAGCACAACATCCTCGACATGCTGGAACGCGGCGTAAAAGTGACCGTGAACTCGGATGACCCGGCGTACTTCGGCGGCTACGTGACCGAAAACTTCCACGCGCTCTACACCGACCTGGGCATGACCCAGGATCAGGCCAAGCGCCTGGCCCAAAACAGCCTGGATGCGCGGTTGGTAAAACCTTAAGCAACACCGCGAAACCCATGTGGGAGCGGGCTTGCTCGCGAAAACGGTGTGTCAGTCGACATTGATATTGACTGACACGGCCCCTTCGCGAGCAAGCCCGCTCCCACATTTTTAGATCGGGGTTGCTTCAGTCAGCTCTTCAAGCGTCTTGCCCCGCGTCTCCATCCCGAACACCCACACCACCGCCGCCGCAATCGCAAAGCACATCGCCCCCAAGGCGAACACGCCGCCCTGCCCGGTGATCGGGAACACCAGCCCCGTCACCAGCGGCCCGAGCAGCGAGCCCACACGACCAATCGCCGAGGCAAACCCCGAGCCGGTCGCCCGTGCCGAGGTCGGATACAACTCAGGTGTGTAGGTGTAAAGCACCGCCCACATGCCGAACAGAAAGAATTGCATCAACAGGCCCGAGGTAATCAGCAAGCCGACGTTGCCGCCAAACACCGCGCTCTGACCATACACAAACGCCATCACCCCGCCGCCGAGCAGCGTCACCACGCACACCGGTTTGCGTCCCCAACGTTCCACCAGCCAGGCCGCCATCAGGAAGCCCGGAATGCCGCCGAGTGAAATCAGCACCGTGTAATACACCGACTGCGTCACCGCAAAACCCGACTGTTGCAGCAACGCACTGAGCCACGACGTCAGGCCATAGAAACCGAGCAGGGCAAAGAACCAGACGCTCCAGATCATCAACGTGCGCTGGCGATACAGCGGCGACCAGATTTGCTGCAAAGCAGAAAAGAAGGTGCCCGGCGTGCTGGCCACCTGCGGCAGACGAATCGGCGTCGGCAAATCGGCAACGCCCAGCGATGTGCGGACCCGGTTTTCAATCCCCAGCAACACCTTGTCCGCCGCATCATGGCGCCCGGCCTGCTCCAGCCAGCGCGGTGATTCGGGAATGAAAAAGCGGATGGCCAACACAAACACGGCCGGTACGGCCAGGACGAGGAAGATGTCGCGCCAGCCAATCACCGGCAACAGGAAATACGACAGCACCCCGGCCGCGACAAACCCCAGCGGCCAGAAACCGTCCATCAACGCGATGTAGCGCCCCCGCTTGCGGGCCGGAATCAGCTCCGACAGCATCGACTGCGCGATGGGAAACTCCATGCCCATGCCGATCCCCAGCAAGACGCGGAACAAGGTCAGGGTTTCGACATTCTGCGCCGTGGAGCACAGGTAACTGGCGATGCCCCACAACACGATGCTCCACTGGAACACCGGTTTGCGGCCAAAGCGATCGGCCAGCATGCCCGACAGCGACGCGCCCAGCACCATGCCGAAGAAGCTTGAACTGGCGAGCAAACCGGCCTGCGCCGAACTCAGGCCGAACTCGGTTTTGATCGAGCCGAGCAGGAAAGTCATCATCGCCAGGTCCATGGAGTCGAAGAAAAACGCCAAGGCAATGATGATGAAAATGATGCGGTGATAGCCGCTGATCGGCAGCCGTTCCAACCGTTCGGCCGCGCTGAAACCTGGTGTGTCCATGCCGCATTCCTCTTCCGAAAGTCCCCGGATCGAGTGTGCGTGATAGCGACGGGCAGCTATCGCTGGATGCGACCTGCCCACAGCTCTGAACGACGCCGCAACCACAGGCGTCGGCAGTGGACGTCTCTAAAGCGCCATTTCCAGCTCGGTTTCCTGGGCGAAACGATGGATTTCACGCTGCCCCGCCGCGGTGATGTGCAAGGCCCGCGAATCGTTGGGCAGGCTCAGCCACCCCGATTGCATGAACAACTGCAACAACGCCGCCCCCAGCGAACCGCCGAGGTGCGGGCGGCGCTCGCTCCAGTCCGGACATGCACAGGCAACCCGGCTGTTGCGGTGGGCCAGCGCCTGGATAAACACCCCACGCGCGGCCAGTTGCGTGGAGCCCTTGTGAGTGATCATCACGCGTTGTTCGAATTGTTCGATCCAACCGGCATCCAGCAGCCGCTGATAAAGATCGGCGGCCAGTGTGCCGCCCAGATGATCGTCGCAGAGTCTGGCGCGCAACAACGAAGAGGGCGCCGTATGCGCTTTGGCCGTCGGACTCGTGCGTTTGAAAACGTCCGGGACTTGTCGCGGGGTACTGGCGAGCGTTGCGCTGGCCAGCGCTTCGATGGCGGCACCGATTTCCGGCGCGGCCAGGCGGAAAAAGCGTATGCGGCCACGGGTTTCGACTTTCAACAGACCTCCGGCGGACAAACGCCCCAGGTGTGCACTGGCCGAAGACGGTGACAGGCCAGCCAACAAGGCCAGCTCTTCGGTTTGCCGCGCCGCGCCGTCCATCAAGGCCCACATCATTGCGCTGCGCTTTGGGTCAGCCAGCAACGTGGCAATCTGGCTGATGCAAGGTGCATGTTCCATGTATTCACTCCCTGTTGAATCGTTTCGTCTGCTGCTCAGAGGCATCTTGACCAGTAATGTGCCATCGGCCAAGACGCGGAAACCGCCATAAGCCGGGCAAAGCCCTCACTCACCTTTGCCATTGCTTCGCAGTTGGTGAGGGTTGGGAATTGACCGTGCGGCCATCGCCATCGCGTGATTGACGGTGCGTACATGAGGCGGGCGCTAGTATAAGCGGGTTGACCGTCCGTTCCTGCCCCTGGGAAAGCGCAGGTGGTGATAGTTCCTGACAGAAATTTCGCTATTTGCCTGCGACTAATGATCAAAACTCGAATTAGCCGGAAATTGACTGCTTAAATCAGCGCATCGGCTGGCAAGCATTTCCCGCAAAAGGTTCACCGGCTTACTCAATTGTGCGCGATGGGCGCACAGCAGATTCAGCGGTGCGCGCTCACAGAGCAGCTCCGGCATCAGCACTTGCAAGCGCCCGGCGAGCACGTCGGCGGCGACATCGAGCCACGACTTGTAAGCGATCCCGGCACCCGCGACGGCCCACAGGCGAACGACATCGGCATCGTCACTGAACCGATCACCGCTGACCGTCAGGCTGACCTCGCGTTTGCCGTCGTGAAAACTCCAGTGGTCGTGGACCCGGCTGCCGAGCATGAACAGCAGGCAATTGTGCTGCGCCAGTTGCTCCAGATGACGCGGTTGGCCATGCCGGGCCACATAACTCGGCGCGGCGCACAGCACACGCCGGTTCTGCGGGGCGATGGGCAGCGCGACCAGGCTGGAGTCTTCCGGCTCGCCATAGCGCAGGGCGATGTCCACCGGTTGCCGGAACAGGTCGGCGATGCGATCGCCGAGCAACAGGCGCACCGTCAGTTTCGGGTGCTCGCGCTGAAACTCGTCGAGCCACGGCAACAACAGGTTGCGGCCAAAGTCCGAGGGCGCCGAGAGCTGCAACACCCCGCTGACCTGATCCTGGCCGCTGGCCAGCAACCGTCGGCCCTCATCCAGATTGCTCAGGGCGGCCCGGGCATATTCTAGAAAACCTTCGCCCTCGGCCGTCAGGCGCAGGCTGCGGGTGGATCGCGCCAGCAACCGGGCGCCGAGTTGCTGCTCGATGCGCTTCAACGCCGCACTGGCCACCGCCGCCGACATGTCCATCACCCGCGCCGCCGCCGACAGACTGCCCAGGTCCGCCGCCCGGACAAACAACTGCAAGTCATCGAAACGCAGCATTAATGCCTCGATTATCAAAAAATTATTGAAAGAGCGTGCTCTTTTAGCGGGTTTTATCTTGCAGAGAAATAGCCAATCATCTGTTCCATCGAAATCACCCCGCTCCTGGAGCCGACCATGTCCCAACCTTTTACCGCCATCGCCACCCTGATTGCCAAAGACGGCCAGCAAGACGCCCTCGAACAGCACCTGCGTGCACTGTTGGAACCCACCCGCGCCGAGACCGGTTGCGGCCAATACGATTTGCATCAGGACCTGGCCAACCCGCTGGCCTTTTACATGATCGAACAGTGGAGCAGCGACGAGGCCCTGCAAGCCCATGACGCCAGCGCCCACATCCAGAACTTTCGCGCGAAGGCCGCCGGTTTTCTCGAGCACTTCGACCTCAAGCGCCTGCGCGTCGTGGTTTGACCCCTTCTTCTATTACCCTTCAGGAATCCTCCATGAAAGCCATTGCCTACTACGCCGCATTGCCAATCAGCGACGCAAAATCCCTGCAAGACATCGAACTGCCAGAACCGGTCGCCGGCCCGCGCGACCTGTTGGTCGAAGTCAAAGCCATCTCGGTCAACCCGGTCGACGCCAAAGTCCGGCAGAACGTCCAGCCTGAAGAGGGCGCAGCAAAAGTATTGGGCTGGGACGTGGCCGGAGTGGTCAAGGCGGTCGGCAGCGAGGTGACGCTGTTCAAGGCCGGCGACAAAGTGTTCTACGCCGGCTCCATCGCCCGTGCTGGCGGCAACAGCGAGTTGCACGTGGTGGACGAGCGGATCGTCGGCCATATGCCGAAAACCCTCGGTTTCGCCGAAGCGGCGGCGCTGCCGCTGACCGCCATCACCGCGTGGGAATTGCTGTTCGAGCGTCTGCAAGTGCGCGAAGGCAAAACCGATGAAGGCCAGAGCCTGCTGATCGTCGGCGCGGCCGGCGGTGTTGGCTCGATTCTGACGCAACTGGCCAAACAGCTCACCGGGCTGAACGTCATCGGCACGGCTTCCCGCCCACAAACCCAGAGCTGGGTGCGTGAGCTGGGCGCGGATCTGGTGATCGATCACAGCCAGCCGCTGAGCGAAGAACTCAAGCGCGCCGGCGTCAACGCAGTGACCCACGTCGCCAGCCTGACCCAGACCGACGAACACCTGGACCAACTGGTCGAAGCGCTGGCGCCACAAGGCAAACTGGCGTTGATCGATGATCCGAAGGCGCTGGACGTGAGCAAACTCAAGTTCAAGAGCATTTCGCTGCACTGGGAGTTCATGTACACCCGCTCGCTGTTCGAGACCGCCGACATGATCGAGCAGCACAACCTGCTCAACCGCGTGGCGGAACTGATTGACGCCGGAACATTGAAAACCACGGTCGGCGAGCATTTCGGGAAAATCAATGCGGCGAACCTGCGTCGCGCGCATGAGTTGCTGGAAAGCGGCAAGTCCAAAGGCAAGATTGTGCTCGAAGGTTTCTAAAGCTCGAAAGATCGCAGCCTCGTTTCACTCGACAGCGGCTACAGGGAATGCAAACCCCTGTAGCCGTGGTCGAGTGACAGAAGCTGCGATTTTTTTGCCGTCAGTCAGAGAGTTGACCGTTGTCACAATTGCGATCGTATTCGGGTCTACAATCGAGGCCTCTGCGATGCAATCTTTTACGTAACGTCTTTTACAAGAGGAGAGATCAGCAATGAAGATCCTGATAAAAGAAGTGGCCAAATCCCAGTGGCAGGTCCGTCTGGACCAACACGCCGTGACATTCCGCAGCGAAGCCGAAGCCCTCGCCTTCACCCGCACCCTTGAAGCGCGGCTGCAAGCCCCTCATCAAATTACCGACCTTCACCCGCAGCGCGCCGCTGGCTGAGTCCGTCCTCAGACCTGGGCCTGTGCCAACGCCCGGGCATTTTGCAAACGCCGGGTGAGCATCGCCGCGCTCACCACCAGAATCCCGCAAAGGCTGATGACCATGGCCATCGGCATGGCGCTGCCATCGTGTAAAACACCGACCAGTGACGCCGCTCCGGCCGCGACGCTGAACTGCAGACACCCAAGCATCGCCGACGCACTGCCGGCGCGGGTGCCCTGCCCGGTCATCGCGCAGGCCGAAGCGTTGGGCAGGATGCAGCCGAGGCTGGCGATGCAGATAAACAGCGGAATCAGCAGCGGCCACAATTGCGTGGTGTGCAGCGAGCTGACCGCGAGCAGCGTCAGGCCGGCCGCCAGGTAAATCCACACGGTGCGCGCCAGCAAGAACGCCGGGCCACGTTTGGCCAACAGCCGCGCGTTGACTTGCGCCACCAGAATGAAACCGGCCGCGTTGGTGCCGAACAACCAGCCGAAATGCTCGGCCGGCACGCCATACAGCTTGATGAACACGAATGGCGAGCCGGCGATGTAGGCAAACATCCCGGCGATGGCGATGCCACCGGTAAGGGCGTGGCCCAAGTAGACGGGGTCAGACAACAAGCGTCCGTACTGACGCAGCGCACCGGACAACGGTTGACGCGGCACATGGGCCGGCAGACTTTCCGGCAGCCCCAACGCCACGGCCAGACCCGCGAGGGCACTGAAACCGGTCAGCACCAGGAAGATCGACTGCCAGCCCGTGGTGTTGACCAGCAAGCCGCCGAGCATCGGCGCCAGAATCGGCGCCAGCCCCATGACCAGCATCAATTGCGAAAAAACTTTCGCCGAACCCACCGCATCGCATTTATCGCTGACCACCGCGCGGGCAATCACCATCCCGGCACAACCGCCCAACGCCTGCACGAAACGCGCGCCGATCAGCCATTCCAGGTTCGGTGCATAGGCGCAAGCCAGGGACGCGGCGGTAAACAGCCCAACCCCTGTCAGCAACGGAATGCGCCGCCCGAAGCGATCCGCCACCGGGCCGTAGGCCAGTTGACCGATGGACAAGCCCAGGAAATAAGCGGCCAACGTCAGCTGAACGTGTTTCTCATCGGTGCCGAACGAAAGCGCCATGGAAGGGAACGCCGGCAGATAGAAATCGATCGCCAGCGGACCGAAAGCGCTCAGCGCGCCAAGAATCAGAATGATACGGAGGTTCATCGGGCATCCAGTGCAGGGTCGGCGGCCCGACAGTCTAGCCGCGCATCGGCGCCTTGAACATTCCGGTAGCTCGCTAACTATTAAAAAGACGTTAGCCAACTGATGCCTGTCAGTCCAAACACAGAACCTGTGGGAGCGAGCTTGCTTGCGATGGCGGTCTACCCGTTGGCATCAACAGCGCCTGAGACACCGCCATCGCGAGCAAGCTCGCTCCCACAGGGTTTTGCTCTTCCACGGGTTTGTGTTCGGCCTCAGGCGATTTTGGCGGCGTAACCTTCTTCGGTTATCGCCGCGATCACCTGTTCAGCGCTCAGTGCGCTTTCAACCCCGACTTCCTTGGCCGCCAGATCGATTCGCACACTGGCCGCCGGATCCTTGGCCTGAACGGCTTGAGTAATGGCTTTTACGCAATGACCGCAGGACATGCCTTCAACGTTGAATACGTGCATGGAGAGACTCCTTGAGTGGGGTGGCGGCCAGTCTTGAGCTTGCCACCATGGCAAGGTCAAGTTCTGCGACAAACTGCCGGGCTGGCATTCGGCGTCGCGCTCGGCCAAGCTGCACGCATCAATGACTCGATTCAGGAGATTTCAGCCATGCGCTGGTCAGCTCTCAGCCTGTTTGGCCTACTCAGCCTATTTGCCGCAACGCCTTCGGTCCAAGCCGCCGGGGAAGACTATGCCGTGCTGATCATTTCCCGCGAGCGCCTGGAAGTGGCGACTTCCTGCGAGATCGGCGTGTACATCCAGGATCAGTTTGTGGCGCGGTTGCTGCAAGAGCAGACCACCTCGTTCAACCTGCCCCATGGCACGATTTCCGTGCGGCTGAAGCTGGAGCCAGGTCAAGTGCCGGGCTGCAACCCTGGCATGCTGGCACCGCCCGCGCAGGACATCACGCTCAAGGCCGGGGATGTCGTGAAGTACCGGATCGCGACGACCGCGAAAGGGTTATACCTGCGGCCTGCCGCGCTCGAATACTGAGTCACCGGGCTCCTGCAAGAATCCTCGCGCCAATCTTTGTGCTTGACCTTGCCCGCGTGGCAAGGTTGATCCTGTGGGCCTCTTCTACAGGGAGCGTGAGCGATGTCCGAATCAACCACTTTCGACCTGCCGATTGCTGGCATGACTTGCGCCAGTTGCGCCGGGCGCGTCGAGCAAGCCTTGAGCAAAGTCCTCGGCGCCTCGGCGGTCAGCGTCAACCTCGCGACCGAACAGGCACGGGTTCAAGCGCCCAGCGACAGCTTGCCGGCGTTGATGGACGCGGTGCAGCAAGCCGGTTATAGCGTGCCCCAACACAGCCTGGAATTGAGCATCGACGGCATGACCTGCGCCTCGTGTGTCGGTCGTGTCGAACGGGCGCTGTCCAAGGTGCACGGCGTAAAAAGTGTCAGCGTCAACCTCGCCAACGAACGCGCGCACCTCGAACTGCTCGGTCAGATCGATCCACAAATCCTCATCGCTGCGGTGACCAAGGCTGGCTATGGCGCCAGCGTCCGGGAAGTCGAACATCCAGCATCCGATAATCAACAACAGCGCCTGCACCGCGAGCGTTGGGTGCTGATCATGGCCATCGCCCTTGCGTTGCCGCTGGTGCTGCCGATGGTGCTGCAACCGTTCGGCGTGCACTGGATGCTGCCGGCCTGGGCGCAATTCGCGCTGGCGACGCCGGTGCAGTTCATTTTCGGCGCACGCTTCTATGTCGCCGCGTGGAAAGCCGTACGCGCCGGGGCCGGCAATATGGATTTGCTGGTCGCCCTCGGCACCAGCGCCGGTTACGGCTTGAGTCTGTATGAATGGGCCACGGCGGCCGGGCGCGTGCCGCACTTGTATTTCGAAGCGTCGGCGGTGGTGATCGCGCTGGTGCTGCTGGGCAAATACCTCGAAAGCCGCGCCAAACGCCAGACCGCCAGCGCCATCCGCGCCCTCGAAGCCTTGCGTCCGGAGCGGGCGATTCAAGTGCTCGACGGCCGCGAGCAGGACGTCGCGATCAGCGCCTTGCGTCTCAATGATCTGGTGTTGGTCAAACCCGGCGAACGTTTCCCGGTGGACGGCGAAGTGCTCGAAGGCCAGAGCCACGCCGACGAAGCGCTGATCAGCGGCGAGAGCCTGCCAGTGCCAAAGCAGCCGGGCGATAGCGTCACTGGCGGCGCAATCAATGGCGAAGGTCGGTTGCTGGTTCGAACTCAAGCATTGGGGGCAGAAACGGTCCTGGCGCGAATCATCCGTCTGGTGGAGGACGCCCAAGCCGCGAAAGCGCCGATTCAGAAACTGGTGGACAAGGTCAGCCAGGTGTTTGTGCCAACCGTGCTGCTGATTGCCTTGGCCACGCTGATCGGCTGGTGGTTGTACGGTGCGCCGATTGAAACCGCACTGCTCAACGCCGTCGCGGTATTGGTGATCGCTTGTCCTTGTGCACTCGGGCTGGCCACACCGACCGCGATCATGGCCGGCACCGGCGTCGCCGCCCGCTTCGGGATTCTGATCAAGGACGCCGAAGCGTTGGAACGCGCCCATGAAGTCAGCGCGGTGGTGTTCGACAAGACCGGCACACTGACCTCCGGTACGCCGCGCATCGCTCATTTGAGCGCCCTCGATGGCGACGAAGCCGCCCTGCTGCAAATGGCCGGGGCCTTGCAACGGGGCAGCGAGCATCCGCTGGCCAAAGCGGTGCTGGAGGCGTGCGCCGAACGCGGCCTGACCGTGGCGGATGTCAGCGACAGCCAATCGCTGACCGGCCGTGGCATCGCCGGCACGCTCGAGGGTCGCCGTCTGGCGCTGGGTAATCGTCGTTTACTCGAAGAAACCGGCTTAAGCGCCGGACCGCTGGCCGCTTCCGCCACCGCGTGGGAAACCGAAGGCCGCACGCTGTCCTGGTTGATTGAGCAACGCCCCGAACCGCGTGTCCTCGGCCTGTTCGCGTTTGGTGACACCCTGAAAACCGGCGCACTGCAAGCGGTGCAACAACTCAGCGCCCGCCGCATCAGCAGCCACTTGCTGACCGGCGACAATCGCGGCAGCGCCAGGGTCGTCGCCGAAGCCCTGGGCATCGCCGATGTGCACGCCGAAGTGCTGCCGGCGGACAAAGCCGCCACCGTCACCGAACTGAAAAAAACCGGTGTGGTGGCGATGGTCGGCGACGGCATCAACGACGCTCCGGCGCTGGCCGCTGCCGACATCGGCATCGCCATGGGCGGCGGTACCGACGTGGCCATGCATGCAGCGGGCATCACGTTGATGCGCGGCGATCCACGGCTGGTGCCGGCGGCGCTGGAGATCAGCCGCAAGACCTATGCGAAGATCCGGCAGAACCTGTTCTGGGCGTTCGTCTATAACTTGATCGGCATTCCGCTGGCCGCGTTCGGCTTCCTCAACCCGGTGCTGGCCGGGGCAGCCATGGCGCTGTCGAGCGTCAGCGTGGTGAGCAATGCGCTACTGTTGAAAACCTGGAAACCCAAGGATCTGGAGGACACGCAATGAATATCGGCCAGGCGGCCCGCCACAGTGGCTTGAGCGCGAAGATGATCCGGTATTACGAGTCCATCGGTTTGCTCAAGGCGGCCCATCGCACCGACAGCGGTTATCGCGTGTACGGCGATGACGACCTGCACACACTGGCGTTTATCAAGCGCTCGCGCGATCTCGGTTTTTCACTGGAAGAAGTCGGCAAATTGCTGACCCTCTGGCAGGACCGCCAGCGCGCCAGCGCCGATGTGAAAGCCCTGGCCCGTCAGCACATCGACGAGCTGAACCGCAAGATCCGCGAACTCGGTCAGTTGCGCGACACCCTGCAAGACCTGGTCGAACATTGTCAGGGCGACCATCGCCCCGACTGTCCGATCCTCAAGAACCTGGAGTCGGGCTGCTGCGCGCCAGCCGCCCGCCCCTGATCGCCAGGCCCTTCACCACCAGCAACGTGGTGAGGGGAATGCCGTGGAACAACAGCACCACGGCGCCCGGCGTCCACCCCGAATAGAACGGCGCGGCGATCAGCATGCCGACGCCGAAACCGGTCATTTGCAGCAGCGTCAGAAAGCTGAAGATCGGCAGGCGCAGGCTGTCCGGCTCGCGTTGCAGGCGCGACATCAACCCGACCTCCGAGAAACCGTCCCCCAGCCCTGCCGGCAACGAAAACAGCAGCAAGCCGTACAAGGTCTGTTGCTGAAACATCAGGATGAAACCGCAGGACATCAGCAACACGCCGAAGAAAAATCGCCGTTCCAGATTGATGTTGTCCGAGCCCTTCAGGCGACTGGCAATGCGCGCGCCGATCAGCTTGCCGCAGGCCCACACCGCGAGCATCAGGCCTAGGGTGGTGCTGGCCGAGTCGGGTGTCAGCAGTCTGGAAATGATCGGCAGGCCGACGTTGTGCGCGGCACTGCCCAAGGTATCGGCCATGGCGACGGCGAGCATCGCGGCCACCACCGGTGTGCCGCGCAGACCTTGGCGCAGGGCCGCCCACTCACCGCGCTCATGGGCGGGTTCGGCACTGGGCTCAGGTGTTGAAAAACGCAGCGGCACGATGAGCAACGCAGCCAGCAGATACGTGACCACGTTCAACGCGAACACGGTTTCAAAGCCAAACGCCGCCACCAACAACCCCGCCACCAGACTGCCGCCGACCATCGCCGCCGAAGACGCCGAGGTGATCCAGGCGTTGGTTTTCAGTAGCTGTTCACCTTCAATCAAATGCGGCAACTGGCTGTTGAGGCCGATGGCGAACATTGAATTGCCGAAACCCAGGCCGAATGCAATCACGGGTAAAAGCAGTGCCTGTTGAGTGACGGGCAGCACCAGCAGCAAACCGAGCAACCCGGCGCGCAACAGGTCGAAGGCAATCAGCGGGACACGCCCGGCCCAGCGCCGGTAAAATCTGGTGCCGATCAGGCTGGCAACTATGCCGCCACCGACGCGGCTGGCGAGGAAGATGCCGACGCTCATGGCGCTGTTGCTGAGCAGGTAGACGTACGTGGCCAGGGCGACCATGTTGAGGAACGCGCCGAAGTCAGAAACCAGACGGGCGGCGATGATCAGGTGGGCATTGCGGGTGGCCTGCACATTCAATCCTTGAGTGTGGGTATTACGAAGCGGCGAAGTATGTGGCAGCGAGCGTGTTCGCGAAAGCGATGTGTCCGTCGACTTCCATACTGAATCTGCCAACCCCACAGGGGACCGGCGGCGAACACGCTATCTGCCACCACCACAATCAACTGTGGGAGCGGGCTTGCTCGCGAAAGCGGTGTGTCAGCGACAGGAATATCAACTGACACTCCGCCTTCGCGAGCAAGCCCGCTCCCACGGGGATCTTCGATGCAGGGCCGTTTCGGGCAGCCATGAAAAACCCGGCCTTGGCCGGGTTTTTCGTCAGCCGATCACTGCATCCACGGGGGAGGCGGTTCTTCGGTTTTGTTCGGTGGCGCATCGTCTGCCGCGCGCACCGCTTGTTTACGCTCTTCATCCAGGCGTGCCGCCTCGATTTCGCGCATGATCCCGCCCACGTCAGCCAACTCCTCCGGCTCGTCGAACTCGCCGGTCAGGGCGCTGGCCGGGTGCAAGGTGCCGGCTTCGTACAGGGCCCACATTTCCTTGGCGTACTTGGTCTTTTTCAACTCCGGCGCAAACCGCCCGAAGTACGACGCCATGTTGCCCACGTCGCGCTCCAGCATGCTGAACGCATGGTTGTTGCCCGCCGCGTCGACCGCTTGCGGCAGGTCGATGATGACCGGCCCGGTCGGTGTCAGCAGCACGTTGAACTCCGACAGGTCACCGTGCACCAGACCGGTACACAACATCAGCACGATCTGCGAGATCAGGAACGCGTGATACTCGCGCGCCTGGTCCGGTTCCAGCACCACGTCGTTCAGACGCGGCGCAGCATCGCCGTACTCGTCGGCCACCAGCTCCATCAGCAGCACGCCTTCGAGGAAGTCGTAAGGCTGCGGGACTCGCACGCCAGCGCCGGCCAGCCGGAACAACGCCGCCACTTCGGCGTTCTGCCAGGCGTCTTCGGTTTCTTTCTTGCCGAACTTCGAGCCTTTGGCCATGGCGCGAGCCTGACGGCTGTTGCGCACCTTGCGGCCTTCCTGGTACTCGGCCGCCTGCCGGAAACTGCGTTTATTCGCCTCCTTGTAGACCTTCGCGCAACGTAACTCGTTGCCGCAGCGCACCACATAAACAGCTGCTTCTTTACCACTCATGAGTGGGCGCAGCACCTCGTCGACCAGACCGTCCTCGATCAGGGGTTCAATGCGTTTTGGAGTCTTCATCAGCTTTTATTGTGGGTCCTTTATTACCAAACACGCGAAAGTCATTCGTTATACGGCAATCCTCGCATCACGGGGAGGGGTTGCCGACCTGTGAACCGATTGAATGCACACACTGTGCCGGATTAATCGCTCAGAGCGCTCGCTCGAGATCGACCGCTGCGAATGATAGCCGAGGCGCTGAAGATTGTTGGCGCCTGGGCTCTAGGGCATTTGCGACAGAGTCTGACATCCCGATTCACCCTGTCCGTGCGATTTTTCTTCGCGAGCCTCAATTTCCCTGTTCGGCAGCCGAATTCCTCAACGACAAATGGAATTGTCCGACAATCGTTCCAAAAAAAACCAATGCCGCACTCAAGGATTCGGGTGACACACAACGTATTTAGTTGCAGCGCGGGCCGCTTCAGGACCTGATTTGCAGTAATACCGCACATCCAATGTGGGAGCGGGCTCGCTCGCGAAGGCTGAGTGTCAGATACGTTAATTTCGACTGACACTCCGCCTTCGCGAGCAAGCCCGCTCCCACAGGGGTCGGTGGTGTTATTGCTTGAAGAGTTCGCCCGGCGTAAACCCGAACACCCCCTTGAACGCCGCGATAAACGCCGACGTCGAGTCATACCCGCACGACAGCGCCGCATTCGTCACGCTGTCGCCCTCCTCCAGCCCACTCAGTGACGACAGCAGCCGCATGCGCTGGCGCCAGCCACGAAAACTCAACCCGGTCTCGCGCTGAAACAGGCGCATCAGGGTTTTCTGCGACATGCCCAACCGCCCCGCCCACTCCTGCAACGTCACCGTGCGCTCCGGGCTTTCGATCAGTTCGTTACACAGACCGAGCAGCCGTTGATGCCGGGGCAACGGCAGGGAAAAGCCCACTTCGGGCAAACCCGCCAACTGATCAAGCAACACGCTCACCAGGCGCGCCTCCTGGCTGTCGCCCTGTGGATATTCCACTGGCAACAGGCAAAAACTCTTGATCAGCTCGCGCGCCAGCGGTGTCACTTCCAGCACCCGACAGCGCCCGTCCGCCCATTCGCAATCCTCGCGACGCACATACAGGCTGCGCATTTCGGCGCGCATCGAGGTGACGACCTGATGCTCCAGATCCGCCGGGATCCAGATGCCCCACTGCGGCGGCGCAAAAAAGCTGCCCTCGGCCGTGTGCACGCCGAGCACGCCACTGATCGCGTAGGAAAACTGCACCCAGTCGTGGCGATGAGGCGGCGTCCACGAACCGGCATTCAGGCTTTCAACCCGAGCGAACAGCGGGCGCGGCAATGCCGACAGAATCGGGATGGAACGCTCGAGGGAGAGTTGTCCGTTGGACGTCATCGATAGACCTTATGTCGCAAGACGGCAGATAGCGCGACGTTAGGCCAACGCTCCTTTTCTGACAAATACATTTCCCACGTAGAAGCAGGCCTGTGTGGCGAGACGGGGTTGTGTGGTGAGGGGATTGTGTGGAGAGGGGGCCTATGTAAAGAGGAGACTTTTGTTTGGAGGGGGTTTGTGTAGAGAGGAGGATTTTGTGGCGAGGGGGCTTGCCCCCGTTCGGCTGCGAAGCAGTCGTAAAACCACCAAACGCGGTCTACCTGATCCTTCGCCGTTGCAGGTTTTCAGGGCCGCTTCGCGACCCAACGGGGGCAAGCCCCCTCGCCACAAAAGCCCCCTCACCACAAAATCGTAAAACCACCAAACGCGGTCTACCTGATCCTTCGCCGTTGCAGGTTTCAGGGCCGCTTCGCGACCCAACGGGGGCAAGCCCCCTCGCCACAAAAGCCCCCTCCCCACAAAAGCCTCCTTTCTACACAAGCCCCATCACTACAAAAGCCTCCTGGCCACACAAGCCCCCTCACCACAAGTCGCTCCCCAGGCCACAAGTCACTTCCAGGCCGAAAGTCGCGCCCCTGGCGAGTGCCTCAGCGTTCGATGATCGCGGTGACGCCCTGCCCGCCCGCCGCGCAAATCGAGATCAAGCCGCGACCCTTGCCCGCCGCCTCCAGCAACTTCGCCAGGTTGGCGACAATGCGCCCGCCCGTCGCGGCGAAGGGGTGGCCGGCCGCCAGCGAGCTGCCTTTGACGTTGAGGCGGCGGCGATCGATGGAGCCCAGCGGGGCGTCGAGGCCCAGTCGGGTTTTGCAGAACTCAGGGTCTTCCCAGGCCTTCAAGGTGCAGAGGACTTGGGCGGCGAACGCCTCATGAATTTCGTAGTAGTCGAAGTCCTGCAAGGTCAGGCCATTGCGCGCCAGCAGCCGTGGCACCGCGTACACCGGCGCCATCAGCAGCCCTTCGGCGCCGTTGACGAAATCCACCGCCGCCGTCTCGCCATCGCGCAGGTACGCGAGGATCGGCAAGCCGCGCTCCTGCGCCCACGCTTCACTGCCCAGCAGCACCAGCGACGCGCCATCGGTGAGTGGCGTCGAGTTGCCCGCCGTCAGCGTGCCCTTGGCGCTCTTCTCGAACGCCGGTTTGAGCGAGGCGAGTTTTTCCAGGGTCAGGTCCGGGCGCAAATTGTTGTCGCGGGTGAGGCCAAGGAACGGCGTCATCAAATCGTTGTGCCAGCCTTCGGCGTAGGACTCGGCCAGTTTGTGATGACTTTCCAGCGCCAGTTGATCCTGTTCCTCGCGGGGGATATTCCAGGTCTGGGCCATCAATTCGCAATGCTGCCCCATGGACAACCCGGTACGCGGCTCGCCGTTGCGCGGGAATTCGGGGATCAAATGCTGGGGGCGCAACTGAAGAAAGGTTTTCAGTTTGTCGCCCGTGGTCTTGGCGCGATTGGCTTGCAGCAAGATCCTGCGCAGGCCTTCGCTGACGCTGATCGGCGCATCCGACGTGGTATCGACGCCACCGGCAATGCCGCACTCGATCTGGCCCAGCGCAATCTTGTTCGCGACCAGCAACGCCGCTTCCAGACCGGTGCCGCACGCTTGCTGGATGTCATAGGCCGGGGTCGCGGGGGACAACCGCGAGCCAAGCACACACTCGCGCGTCAGGTTCATGTCCCGCGACAGCTTGAGCACCGCCCCAGCGACCACTTCGCCGATGCGCAGCCCATGCAAGTTGTAGCGTTCGATCAAGCCTTCGAGCGCTGCGGTGAGCATCGCCTGGTTACTGGCGGTGGCGTACGGCCCGTTGGAACGGGCGAAAGGAATCCGGTTACCACCGATAATCGCGACGCGGCGCAGTTGAGTCATGAAAAGCTCCTTTAAAAAACCAAAATGTGAACGCAATCCAATGTGGGAGCGGGCTTGCTCGCGAAGAGGCCGGCACCTTCAACATTTCTGTTACCTGACACTCCGCGTTCGCGAGCAAGCCCGCCCCCACAGGTTCAGCGCTCTGCGGCCAGTTCTGCTAAACCCACTGTGTTCCAGCGTAGGCCTTATCTCGTGGATCGAACGACTGATTGCCATTCGTGGTCCACACTTTGAACCCCAGCTGCCGGAGTGCGTTCCATGTCTGACCGTTATATCGACTTCGCCAATTCTTCCATCGGCCATCGTCTGGTCGGGGCCTTGGGACTGCCGTCTCCGGTTCGCCTGGAGCGTTGGCAAGCAGGCCGGCTGCGGCCTGTTGAAGGGGCGCTGTTGATCGGCGGCGGCCCGCTGGCGGAAAAAGTCGGCGCCTTCGCCAACCGCCTCACCGACGCGATTTACCGCTACGGCGACGAGCCGTCAGCGGCCACCGCGTGGATCCCCGGCCATGGCCCGAAACTCAAGGCCGTGGTGTTCGACGCCAGTGAATTGCTGCACACCGAGCAACTCAAACAGCTGCGCGAGTTCTTTCAGCCGCTGATGAAAAACCTCGATCACAGTGCGCACGTGGTGCTTCTCGGGCGCGCGCCGGAGAAACTCAGCGACCCCTTCGCCGCCAGCGCCCAACGGGCCCTGGAAGGTTTCAGTCGTTCGCTGGCCAAGGAATTGCGCAGCGGCGGCACCTTGCAGCTGATCTATGTCGGCGAAGGCGCCGAGGATCAACTGGAAGGCCCACTGCGGTTTTTCCTCTCGCCGAAAAGCGCGTTTGTCTCCGGGCAAGTGATCCGCCTGGAAGCCTGCGATACGCCGGTCCAGGACTGGACGCGCCCGCTGGCCGGCCGCAAGGCTCTGGTGACTGGCGCCGCACGCGGCATCGGCGCATCGATTGCCGAAACCCTGGCGCGTGACGGCGCCGAGGTGATTCTGCTCGACGTGCCACCGGCCAAAACCGACCTCGATGCCCTCGCCGCACGGCTCGGCGGGCGCAGCATCACCCTCGACATTTGTGCCGAAGACGCCGCCGCACAACTCATCGAACACCTGCCCGACGGCGTCGACATTGTGGTGCACAACGCCGGGATCACCCGCGATAAAACCCTGGCCAACATGACCCCGGAATTCTGGGACGCGGTGCTCGCGGTCAACCTCAATGCACCGCAAGTGCTGACCAAGGCGCTGCTCGACAGCGGCACCCTGCACGACAAGGGCCGAGTGATTCTGCTGGCGTCCATCAGCGGCATCGCCGGCAATCGCGGGCAAACCAATTACGCCGCGAGCAAGGCCGGGTTGATTGGTCTGGCGCAGGCCTGGGCACCGTTGCTGGATCAGCGCGGTATCAGCATCAACGCGGTGGCGCCGGGGTTTATCGAAACCCAGATGACCGCGCACATTCCGTTCGGCTTGCGTGAAGCGGGCCGCCGCATGAGTTCACTGGGCCAGGGCGGCCTGCCGCAAGACGTCGCCGAGGCCGTGGCGTGGCTGGCGCAACCGGGCACCGGCGCATTCACCGGGCAGGCGTTGCGTGTCTGCGGGCAAAGTGTTTTGGGGGCGTAACGATGATCACTGACTGGCACACACTCAATCGCGAACCGAGCCTGTCCGGGTTGTACGTGCGGGCGGCGACGCGCCGCAAAATCACCGGCACCACGCTGCCCGATACCGGTTTGCGTTGCTGGGTCGATGTCGATCCGAAACGGCTGGCGGCGTATCGCAAGGTCTGCGCTTTTGCCGACAACGGTTTGTTGCCGCCGACCTATCCGCACATCCTGGCGTTTGCCTTGCAGATGCAATTGCTCACGGCCAAGGAGTTTCCGTTCCCGCTGCTGGGGCTAATTCACCTGGGTAATCGCCTGCGCGTCTTGCGGCCCATGGGCGGCGTCAATCGGGTGCGCGTCAGCGTGCAGGTGCAGAACCTGCAACCGCATGCCAAGGGCGCGACGTTCGATGTGGTGACCTCGCTGGACGATCAGTTGGGCCCGCTGTGGGAAGCCGAAAGCCAGATGCTTTGCCGCGGGGTCAAGCTTGAGGGCGAGCCCGCCGAAGAGGTATTGGCCTCGACGATGGCGCTGACCGAAGCCGCCCGCTGGCAGGCACCGACGGACATCGGCCGGCAATACGCCAAGGTGTCCGGCGACTACAACCCGATTCACCTGAGCGCAGTGAGTGCCCGGCTGTTTGGTTTCCCGACGGCCATCGCCCATGGGTTGTGGCTCAAGGCGCGTACGCTCGCGGCATTGAGCGAGCACCTGCCGGCGGCGAATGTCGAGGTGGCGGTGCAGTTCAGAAAACCGGTGCGCTTGCCCAGCGAGGTGACGTTGCTGGCGAGCGCGGCGGGGTCCAGCGGCGACTTTCAATTGATCGGTGCCGGCGATCTCGAGCACATGGTCGGCCATTGGCGGCCGATTGCCTGAGCGCCATTGCAAGCGAAAACACACAAGCCCGGACTATCGAATTGTGTCTATAACCTTGGTGTTCAAACCAAATTAACCATTTGATTTAAAAACGCTTTTAGAAAGCGTTAATACCAACTCGAGGATGGTGTTGCAGAGCCCTTGCGATTGATATGTGCACAACGGACGAAGGCATTGTCGGCAACAGAAACCGGCAGGCTATGGAAGACAACGAACGTTGTAACAGGTGCAAGGAATACCTCTCATGAACGGTGCAGGACGTTGGCAAAACGGTCAGCGGCGTCGGCGATGGCGTCGGTCAACTCGGCGACTCGCTGAGCGCCGTGCCGGTAGTTGGCGGCGTCGTGCAAAGCGCGGTCAACACCACCGGCAATGTGGTCACCACCCTGGGTGACGGCGTGGCCAACGGCCTCGGCAAACTGGGCACCGACCCGAACGGGCTGGGCATCACCGCCTCGGCGGTCGGCGGCGTGGTGCAGGATCTCGGCAACGGCGTTTCCGATGCCAGCGGCAAACTCGCGAACGCCACCAGCAGCATTCCGCTGGTCGGCGGCGTTGTCACCAAGGTCGCACCGGTACTCGATGGCGTCGGTGAAAAAGTCACCATGCTCGGTGACACGCTGAGCCTGGCGACCACCACCGGCCCCTTGGGCTCGGTGACCAAGGGAGTCGGCAGCAAACTGGTGCCGGTGATCGCCATGGTGGAGAGCAAACCGATCAAGAATGCGTAACCGGCTGCGGAAACAAATTGTTCAGCGTCTCCAGCAACCGCACGTGATAAATCGGCTTGCGAAACAGGTCGAGCACCTGCAAGCGCAGCATGTCGCTGACGTCTTCCATGTCCGCGTGTCCCGAGGTGACGATCACCGGCAGATGCTGACGCGAAGTGTGCTCGCGCAGGCGCTTGATCAGCGACATGCCGCTTTCTTCCGGCATGCGCAGATCAGTGATCACCAGGGCGATGTCCGGGTGGCGGGTCAAGTGATGCAGGGCGAGTTTGACCGACGTTGCGGTAAAGCAACTGAAGCCCTCGCCTTCCAGCAACTCCGCCAGCTCCAGCAACGCGTCCTCCTCGTCGTCGACCAGGAGGAGTTGTTGACGTGGGGAGGTGGGCGCATTCATGGAGGTTTCCTGCAATGGACTAAGCGATGACGTTAGTTGTGCCATGGCAGGTTAGCAAACTGAACCGATCAGGGAGCCGCTGGCACCAATACTTTTTGGATGCTGGTAAAAATCCCGGTAATCGCCCCTGAAATCGGCGTCATGAATGCCGCCAGCGCAACTGCCGCCATTCCCGCAATAATCGCGTACTCAATACCCGAAGCCCTTCGGTATCTTTCGCCAAGTTGATATAGAAGACAATTTCAGTCTTGATCTGCTGAACAACGGTAGTAAGTGACATGACGACTTCTCCTTGAAGGTCGCACCGGGTGTTGCACGGCCGCAACATGATTCCCCAGTGCCAGTTACGCCCTGTTACTGCCCCTGACAGCCAACGCCCTCGACGGCCCCGCCTCGGCGCAACAACAGGAAACCGAAGGCTGGCTGAAACTGCAAAGCAGCAACAAGGCCGCTTCGCAGACACCACAAACCTCAACCCCGACTGAGCGCGAGTTGACGATGCAGCGTTGGTTGAAGAGTTACGAGCATCAGATACCGCGTTTTTTTGATCAGGATGAAGGGGGGAAAGTGGACAGTGGTTCGGGGGGTTAGCTTTGTTTTTTTGTGATTGTCAGTAAGCCATCGCGAGCAAGCTCGCGATGGCTTTCCGACGAAAAACAAATGACTCGGTGTAACCGTTAGACCGCCCCTGCGACCTCAACGTTATCCAGCATCCGGTTTACCGCCAGCTCCGCCAGCATGATGATTTGCTGAATCGCCATCGCCGTATGCCGATGCGGCCCCTCCAGATACCCCGCGAAATCGCTGGTCATCACACTCGCAGAAGCCAGCGACTCACAGGCGTGCGCCAGCAGGTCTTCGTCTTTGATATTTGGCACGACCATGAACATGGTGCTGGGTTTTCGGGGGGCTGGGGGGGTTGAGGCGCAGGGGCTCAGGTAGTGATCGAGCGCGCGCTCGGCGGCATCGTGGAATTTTTTTGAACCGGGGAATTCGTAGGGCGAAGCGTCGTCGGCTTCGGGAGGGTTGGGTGTGGCTTTGAA
The DNA here is from genome assembly GCF_050280905.1 of Pseudomonas sp. NPDC086278. NCBI lineage: Bacteria > Pseudomonadati > Pseudomonadota > Gammaproteobacteria > Pseudomonadales > Pseudomonadaceae > Pseudomonas > Pseudomonas sp. NPDC086278. The sequence goes on along the minus strand of NZ_JBNNWE010000056.1, from coordinate 910 downwards.
CATGGTGAAACTCCAAATGAATGATGGAGCTGCCACTGATCACCGCGACGCGATCAAAGGTGGCAGCTGTACGCGGGGTCGCGGACCGAGCCATCTGGAAACCCGGCATACCCGAAGGTATCCCGCGCACAGCCACCATTACATAAAACGACAAACGCCGAAGCGTGATCGTTGGCGGGGGATTATGCACCAAATGGACTGAACAGGCCGCGACAGCCCGATCGCTGAGTTGTCAGCGACAGCCAGAGATTAGGCGCCGCAAAAAATCGCCGCAACCGACAGAAGTCGTCGGAGAATTCTTCGGAATTTTCTGAGCCTGTAGGCTCGTAAGGTGGTGTTTGGAGTCGAGTTGCAGCCTGAGCCTTTGCCCATGCGGGCGAAGTGGTTGAACGGGTTGTTTAAAAGAAATTCTGGAGTTTGGGAAATGAGGTCGGGGTTGGCTTTGATGGCTTGAGTTCAACCAAAAAAATTTGGTGACTGTTAGGTAGTCTTCGCTGGCAAGCCAGCTCCCACAGTGGGAATGGGGTGTGGCTGGGAGTGGTTGGCTGTTGGGTAGTCTTCGCTGGCAAGCCAGCTCCCACAGTGGGAATGGGGTGCGGCTGGGAGTGAGTGGTTGGCTGTTGGGTAGTCTTCGCTGGCAAGCCAGCTCCCACAGTGGGAATGGGGTGTATCTGGGAGTGATTGGTTGGCTGTTGGGTAGTCTTCGCTGGCAAGCCAGCTCCCACAGTGGAATGGGGTGCGGCTGGGAGTGATTGGTCGGCTGTCAGGCCGCCTTCGCGAGCAAGCCCGCTCCCACAAAAATCAAAACGCCGCGAACCCGCTGTTGACCTTCACCACTCATCAGGCCGAGCGTTAGCTCGCCTTCAGCTTTTGATCTGCCCGCCCCTTCGGGAGGCTGAGTGGAGGTGTG